>CALUKF010000006.1 GCA_944321145.1 uncultured Odoribacter sp.
ATTTTCCAAATGTTCTTTAATGTATCAAATAACTTCATGTTCTTCCATTTAACTATTTAATCGTTCATCTCTTTATTCGTCCTACCAAAATAGGACAAATAAACAGACAAACGAGTAAACATATTTATAATACGACTACAGTTCCTCCTGCAGCCTGAATCGCTTCAATCGCTTTTTTAGAGAATGCATTGGCTTTCACTTCGAGCTTCAGGGTAAGAGGACCTTCGCCCAAAATTTTCAACAAAGCATTTTTGTTTAGCAAACCTGCATTAATCAGCACGTCACGATCGATCATTGTCAGATTATCCCTTTCAGCCAAAGATTGTAACATACCTACATTTATCGCTTTATACTCTACACGATTGATATTCTTAAAGCCAAATTTCGGTACACGTCTCTGCAAAGGCATCTGTCCACCCTCAAACCCTATCTTCATGTGATAACCTGACCTTGATTTAGCACCTTTATGACCTCTTGTAGAGGTACCTCCTTTTCCTGAGCCTTGCCCACGACCAATTCTTCTTTCGTGATGGGTAGAGCCCAAAGCCGGTTTCAAGTTACTTAAATCCATCTTATCTCAACTTATAAAATATTCGACAATCATTTAACTTCCTCCACTCGAACCAAATGGCTGATTTTCTTCACCATTCCCAAAATCTGCGGAGTTGCTTCGTGTTCAACACTACTATTCATTTTCTTCAAGCCTAAAGCCTGAACAGTACCTACCTGCGTCTTATCGCTACCGATTTTACTCTTTACAAGCGTAATCTTAATCCTTGCCATGGTACACCTTTTTATCCATTAAACACTTTATCTAACGTAATTCCACGCTGTTGTGCTACAGTGCGGGCATCACGCATCTCTTTCAATGCGGCAATCGTCGCCTTCACCAAATTGTGAGGATTGGACGAACCTTTGCTCTTTGCCAACACATCACGAATTCCAGCGCTCTCCAAAACTGCACGCATAGCACCTCCGGCTACTAATCCCGTACCTGAAGAAGCAGGTTTCATGAAAACTTCAGAACCGCTATAACGGGCGATTTGCTCATGAGGAATAGTACCTTTCAACACCGGCACTTTTATCAAGTTTTTCTTTGCAGCTTCAACACCTTTAGCAATTGCAGTCGTCACTTCATTGGCTTTTCCCAAGCCCCAACCTACTACGCCGTTCTCATTGCCAACTACAACAATGGCTGCAAAACTAAAAGCACGACCACCTTTCGTAACTTTGGTCACACGATTGATGGCTACCAATCTGTCCTTTAACTCTAAGTCAGTATTATTTACTCTCTGTTCCATCCTGCTAAGCTATTAAAAATTGAGACCTCCATTACGGGCTGCATCTGCCAAAGCTTTCACCCTACCATGATACAAATACCCATTTCTGTCAAATACAACGCTTTCAATGCCGGCAGCTTTAGCTTTCTCTGCAATAACAGCCCCTACTAATGCAGCCTGCTCCATCTTAGTGCCTTTTTTCTCTGCAATATCCTTACACAAGGAAGATGCTGAAGCCAATGTTTTGCCGGCTTTGTCATCAATCAATTGTACAGATATTTGCATATTTGAACGGAAAACACTCATACGAGGACGTTCTGCCGTTCCAGAGACAATTTTCCGAATTCTCTGTTTTATCCTTAATCTTCTTTCTTTCTTAGTTAAAGCCATAACTTTTCACTCTTTTAGTAATTAAACCTTAGCTGACTTGCCTGCTTTACGACGTACAACTTCTCCCACGAAACGGATACCCTTTCCTTTATAAGGTTCCGGCTTACGGAAAGAACGGATTTTTGCAGCCACTTGGCCAATCAACTGCTTGTCGCAACTTTCAAGAGTAATGATTGGATTGGAACGCTTCTCTGTCACAGCAGAAACTTTCACTTCTGCAGGCAACTGCAAGAAAATAGCGTGAGAATAACCTAAGCCCAGTTCCAGCACCTGCCCTTCTGCATTGGCTCGGAAACCGACTCCGACTAACTCTTGTTTAATCACATAACCTTCAGAAACGCCAACTACCATGTTATGAATCAATGAGCGATATAAACCATGCTGGGCTTTATGCTCTTTATCTTCTGTATGACGTTGTACATGAAGTACATTATCTTCAATTGTTACAGTAAGGTCAGAACTTACTTTCTGAGAAAGCTGTCCCTTAGGTCCTTTTACTGTGACGGTATTATCAGGGCTTACGGTTACCTGAACCCCCTGCGGTATATGAATTGGTAATTTTCCTATTCGTGACATCTCTTCTTCACTTTAAATTAATACACATAGCATAATACCTCACCACCTACATTGCGCTGACGGGCTTCTTTGTCTGTCATCAACCCCAATGAGGTAGACAAAATGGCGATACCCAACCCATTTAATACACGTGGCATATCTTCAACACTCGTATAGCGGCGCAAACCGGGCTTAGATACCCTAACCAACGACTTGATTGCCGGCTCTTTTGTCTCAGGATTATATTTTAATGCTATCTTAATATTGCTTATAGCACCTTCCTGTTCGTATTTATAGTTTAAGATATAACCTTTCTCTTTCAATATTTTCGTCATTTCCAGTTTCATTTTTGAACCCGGAATCTCCACAACTTTGTGACCAACTCTCACCGCATTCCTGATGCGTGTAAGAAAATCTGCTATTGGATCTGTCATCTCTTTTCGTTTAAAATTATTACCAACTAGCCTTTTTAACTCCCGGTATCAAACCTGCCGATGCCATTTCGCGGAACTGGATACGGCTGATACCAAATTGTCTCATATACCCTCTGGGGCGTCCCGTCAATTTGCAACGATTATGCAAACGGATCGGGTTAGAGTTCTTAGGCAGGAGACTTAACCCTGCGTAGTCACCTTCCGCTTTTAACTTTGCCCGCTTTGCTGCGTACTTTTCTACCAATTTTGCACGCCTCATTTCCCGGGCTTTCATTGATTCTTTTGCCATTTCACTTCTGTTTTTTAGTTCTTTTTAAATGGTAATCCAAACTCTCTGAGCAGAGCAAAACCTTCTTCGTCGGTATTAGCCGAAGTCACAAATGTAATATTCATACCCATGATTTTGTGTACGGAATCCAACACAATTTCAGGGAATATGATCTGCTCTTCAAGACCTAACGTATAATTGCCTTTTCCGTCCAACTTGCTGTTGATGCCCTTGAAGTCACGGATACGCGGCAGAGCACTGCAAATCAGTCGTTCCAGAAACTCATACATTCTTTCCTTGCGCAACGTTACTTTCACACCGATGGGCATACCTTTACGCAACTTAAAATTAGAAACGTCTTTTGTAGACTTTCCAACAACTGCTTTCTGACCTGTAATAGCAGTGATTTCATTCACGGCAAACTCCAGAATTTTCTTATCCTGAATTGCTGCTCCCACTCCCTGATTGATTACTATCTTCTCCAAACGGGGAGTCTGCATAACTGACTTGTATCCGAATTCCTTGATCAAAGTCGGTACAATCTCTTCGTTATACTTTGTTTTTAAATTTGGTACGTATTTCATTCTATAAATTATTTTATGCTAAACGCTGCATTAATTGCGGCTGCAAAGCTACAAAATTAATTTTATATATGCAATACCAAGGCGAAGTATAATACTCAGCCTCGGAATTGCACAATTATAGTTTCACAACTATGCTTATTTCAAAATCTCTCCGGACTTTTTGGCATATCTCACCAATTTGCCCTTATCATCCAACTTACGCCCGATGCGGGTAGCCTTTCCTGTTGAAGGATCAATCGGATTCAGATTGGAAATATGAATCGGAGCCTCCTTCTTGATAATTCCTCCCTGAGGATGTTTTGCATTCGGCTTTGTGTGCCGGCTTACCATATTCACGCCTTCCACAATAGCCCTCTCCTCTTCAGGCAGCACTTCCAGCACCTTGCCCTGCTTTCCTTTATCCTCTCCGGCATTTACCTGCACTAAATCGCCCTTCTTAATATGAAATTTCCTATTCATCGCTTTAAATTTTCTATTAATTAAAGAACCTCCGGAGCTAACGAAACAATCTTCGTATAACCGTCACGAACTTCTCTGGCCACCGGACCAAAGATACGAGTACCTCTCATTTCGCCCGCGTTATTCAACAATACACACGCATTGTCATCAAAGCGAATATAAGATCCATCAGGACGTCTGTACTCTTTAGTCGTCCGAACTACCACTGCCTTGCTAACCGTTCCTTGTTTAATATCACCATTAGGCAAAGCACTCTTCACGGCAACAACGATTTTATCGCCAACACGGGCATATCTTTTCTTCGTGCCGCCGAGCACGCGAATACAGAGCACTTCTTTGGCACCACTGTTATCCGCTACTGATAATCTGGTTTCCTGTTGTATCATGACTACTTCACTTTTTCAACAATTTCAACTAATCTCCATCTCTTCATTTTGCTCAAAGGACGGGTTTCCATAATTCTCACCGTATCCCCAATGTTACACTCATTCTTTTCATCATGAGCAGTAAACTTCTTGGTTTTCTTCACAAACTTTCCGTAAATCGGGTGTTTCTCCTTAAAATGTACAGCAACGGTTATTGTCTTGTCCATCTTATTGCTCACAACCACACCGATACGCTCTTTTCTAAGATTTCTTTCCATTGCCTTACTTCTTTTCAGTTAATTCTCTCTTACGTAATTCTGTCATCATACGAGCGATAGTCTTACGCGCAGCCCGAATCTGCATCGGGTTCTCCAAAGGAGTAATCGTATGATTCATTTTCAGCTTATTCAAAGCAGTCTTTTCATTTGCCACTTTCTCTTTAAGCTCTGCCGTGGTCATCTGTATAATTTCTGAATTTTTCATCTCTCTGACAAATTAATTTTAAACTTAATAGCCGAAGACTATTCTTCTACATAATCACGTCTGACCACAAACTTCGTCGTAATAGGTAATTTCTGTGCTGCAAGACGTAAAGCTTCTTTTGCCACTGCATAAGGAACTCCATCTGCTTCGAAAAGAATACGTCCCGGAGTCACAGGAGCGACAAAACCTTCCGGATTACCTTTACCCTTACCCATACGTACCTCAGCAGGTTTTTTCGTAATCGGCTTATCGGGGAATATACGAATCCAAATTTGTCCCTGACGTTGCATATAACGAGTCACTGCAACACGAGCTGCTTCAATCTGGCGTCCTTCAATCCATTTCTCTTCTAACGCCTTAATTCCAAAAGAGCCGAATGCGAGCTGGTTGCCTCTTTGGGCATTGCCTTTCATTCTTCCCTTTTGACTTCTTCTAAATTTAGTCCTTTTTGGCTGTAACATAGCTCTTCGTTTTATAAATTAAAAGACTATTATTTCCTTTTCTTCTTAAAACCACCCCTCTTGCCATCAGGTCTCCCCGCTGAAGGACGGCCATTGTCACGGCTTTGAAGCAATGAATTCGGAACAAGTTCACGCTTTCCATATACTTCGCCTTTGCAAATCCACACCTTAATACCCAACAAACCGTAAGTAGTAAGGGCTTCTGCCTGTGCATAATCAATATCGGCACGGAAAGTATGCAACGGAGTTCTTCCCTCCTTAAACATCTCCGCACGCGCCATCTCGGCTCCATTCAAACGACCGGAAATCAAAATCTTGATACCCTCTGCCCCCATCCGCATGGTAGAAGCGATTGCCATCTTAATAGCACGGCGGTAAGCCACACGCCCTTCCAACTGGCGGGCAATATTATTGCCTACAATCACGGCATCCAACTCCGGACGCTTGATTTCGAAAATATTGATCTGAACTTCCTTGTCAGTAATCTTCTTCAACTCCTCTTTCAACTTATCAACCTCCTGACCGCCTTTTCCGATAATAATACCGGGACGCGCAGTGTTAATCGTGATAGTAATGAGTTTCAGTGTACGCTCGATAACAATTTTGGCAATCCCTGCTTTGGCAAGACGTGCATTCAGGTATTTCCTGATTTTATAGTCTTCCACCAATTTGTCGCCATAATTTTTGCCACCGAACCAATTAGAATCCCATCCTCGGATGATACCTAATCTATTGCTTATTGGATTACATTTTTGTCCCATGCTTTACTCTTTTACAGTGTTTTCAACAACGGCAGTTTTACTTCCCAACACAATCGTGACATGATTGGATCTTTTACGAATTCTGTGAGCTCTTCCCTGAGGAGCCGGACGCAATCTCTTCAATATGCCGGCACCGTCAACAAAAATCTCCTTAATATAAAGGGCTGCATCATCAATACGTGCACCATCATTCTTAACGCTCCAATTGGCGATTGCAGAAAGCAACAACTTCTCCACTTTACGCGCAGCTTCTTTAGGACAAAATTTCAGCGTATCCAACGCCTTCTGTACGTCCATTCCACGTACAAGGTCTGCCACCAATCTCATTTTCTGAGGTGATGAAGGACAATCATGCAGCACAGCGAAAGCCTTTTGTTTTCTGGCTTCCTTCATCTGATTTGCTCTTATTCTTTTTCTTGCACCCATTTTATACAATTCTTCATTTGTTCAACTTATAACTCACGCTATTATTTCTTCTTCTTATCAGCGTGACCTCTAAATGTACGTGTTGGCGCAAATTCCCCTAACTTATGTCCAACCATATTCTCGGTTACATAAACAGGAATGAACTTATTGCCATTATGTACAGCTATCGTATGCCCTACGAAATCAGGAGAAATCATCGAATAGCGAGCCCAGGTTTTAACAACCGATTTCTTATTGGTCTCATTCATCGCCAATATTCTCTTCTCTAACTTCACATCAATAAAAGGGCCTTTTTTTAATGAACGACTCATAACATCAAAATTTAATCAGTTATTATTTCCTTCTCTCTACAATATACTTTGAAGATGCCTTCTTTGGAGCCCTCGTCTTATAGCCCTTAGCTAACAAGCCCTTGCGTGATCTCGGGTGACCTCCTGAAGCACGGCCTTCACCACCGCCCATCGGGTGGTCAACCGGGTTCATTACCACACCACGTACACGAGGACGGCGACCCAACCAGCGAGTACGACCGGCTTTACCGGAACGTTCCAAAGAATGGTCTGGATTAGAAACCGTACCTACGGTAGCCTTGCAAGTCACCAATACCATACGCACTTCTCCTGAGGGCAATTTAATAGAAGCATACTTCCCTTCTCTTGCTACCAACTGAGCATAAGACCCTGCACTACGTGCCATTACAGCCCCTTGTCCGGGTCTCAATTCAATGTTATGGATAATTGTACCCAATGGGATTTCCGACAAATACAGCGTATTGCCCACTTCCGGCGCAACACCCTTGCCGCTTTCCACAGTCTGACCAACAGCCAAACCAACCGGAGCAACAATGTAACGCTTCTCTCCGTCGGCATACACCAACAAAGCAATGCGAGCCGTCCGGTTAGGGTCATACTCGATTGTTGCCACGCGAGCCGGGATATTTTCCTTCTCACGCTTGAAGTCAATTACTCTGTATCTGCGTTTATGACCACCACCTATATACCTCATTGTCATCTTACCGGTGTTATTGCGTCCACCGGTCTTGCTGTAGGGTCTCAACAATGATTTCTCAGGTCTATCTGTCGTCACCTGCTCGAAAGTATTCACTACTTTCCCCCTTTGTCCAGGTGTTACAGGATTCAATTTTCTTACAGCCATCTTATTTAAATATTGCTAAAAAAATCAATTTTATCACCTTCTGCTAAAGTAACAATTGCTTTCTTGAACGAATTCGTGCGTCCGCTGATCACCCCGGCCTTCGTATAACGGGACTTTACAGACCCTTGGTAACGCTGGGTATTCACTGCCACCACATTCACTCCGTACATTGCTTCAACTGCTTGCTTTATCTCAATCTTATTCGCATCCTTTGCCACCACAAAAGCAACTTTATTTTGCTTGTCGGTCAGCATTGTCATCTTCTCCGTCAATACGGGCTTAATAATAATTTCCATCTCGCTTCGTTTAATTAAGATTGAACATCACGTTAAGGCCCTCCACAGAACTTTCAAGCAAAACAAGGTTTTTAGCCTTCATAATGTTGTAAGTTGCAATGTCGTTTACTCTCATCACTTCTACACCCTGCAAATTCCGGGCAGAAAGCAATACGTTCGTATTCACGTCTTTGCCCAACACCAACAACAAACGTCCCTTGTTCACCTGCAAATTGTTCATCAGGCTTACCATCTGTTTGGTCTTCGGTGCCTCAAAGGTGAAATCTTCAACGACTTTCACAGCATTTGCATTAGCTTTCACCGCTAAAGCTGATTTACGAGCCAATTTCTTCAATTTCTTGTTCAGCTTGAAACTATAGTCTCTTGGTACAGGACCGAATACACGGCCTCCACCCCTGAACTCAGGATTCTTTATACCACCGGCACGAGCACCACCCGTTCCCTTTTGCTTTTTCAACTTACGGGTACTACCGGAAATTTCATTCCGTTGCTTAGACTTATGGGTACCTTGACGGTTGTTGGCAAGGAACTGCTTCACATCAAGATAAATCGCATGCTCATTTGGCGTTATTCCAAAGATAGCGTCATCCAACACTACCTTTCTCCCGGTATCTTGACCGGCAATGTTTAGTACACTTAACTCCATTACTTCTGAATAATTACGTATGAACCTTTAGTTCCGGGAACAGAGCCCTTCACCAACAACAAATTATTTTCAGGAATTATCTTCAAAATTTCCAAGTTCTCCACAGTGACCCTATCGCCGCCCATGCGTCCGCCCATGCGCATGCCCTTGAACACACGCGCCGGAGTAGAACAAGCTCCGATAGAACCCGGCTTTCTCGTACGGTTATGCTGGCCGTGAGTAGTCTGACCCACACCGCCAAAACCATGACGTTTCACAACGCCCTGATAACCTTTTCCTTTTGAAGTCCCCACGATATCAATGAAAGACGTCCCCTCCAAAATCTTCACATCAATGACATCGCCTAATTTGTACTCCTCTCCAAATCCCGCAAACTCTACAAGTTTACGCTTCGGAGTTGTGCCTGCTTTCTTAAAATGTCCACTTAGCTGCTTCGTCGTGTGCTTCTCCTTCTTCTCGTCAAAACCCAACTGAAGCGCTTCGTAACCGTCCTTTTCCAAGGTCTTTACCTGAGTTACGACACATGGACCGCATTCAATAACAGTGCATGGAATATTTTTTCCCTCAACACTGAAAACGGAAGTCATTCCGACTTTTTTTCCAATTAAACCTTGTGCTTTCATCTTTTTAATAGTTTAATCTCCATAACGACATAGGATTTCGTCGTCCATTCATTACACTTTAATCTCTACTTCAACACCACTCGGCAATTCAAGTTTCATCAACGCATCGATTGTCCCAGCCGTTGAGCTGTAAATGTCAATCAGACGCTTGAACGTACATAACAAAAATTGCTCACGACTTTTCTTGTTCACAAAAGTCGAACGGTTTACGGTAAATATCCCCTTGTGTGTCGGAAGAGGAATAGGACCGCTTACCACAGCCCCCGTAGCCTTCACCGTCTTAACAATCTTCTCTGCGGACTTGTCAACCAAGTTGTGATCGTAAGATTTTAACTTAATTCTGATTTTTTGGCTCATGTTTTTTAGTTATTATATTTAAGCGGTCGGAAAGCACGAAGCTTTCCGACATTAATTCTTTTAAATTAAATCCACACGTCCGTTAGCTTTCTCTACTACCTCCTTGGCAATATTCTTCGGCACTTCAGCATAATGGTCGAACTCCATTGAAGAGCTTGCACGGCCAGAAGACAGCGTACGCAACACCGTCACATAACCGAACTGCTCTGCCAAAGGCACCTTCGCCGTAATCACACGCGCACCGATACGGGAATCCATGCTCTCCACCTGTCCCCGACGGCGGTTCAAGTCAGCAATAATATCGCCCATGAAATCTTCCGGCGTCACCACCTCCAATTTCATAATCGGCTCCAACAACACCGGCTTTGCCTTCTGGGCAGCCTCCTTGTAACCAATCTTGGCAGCCATTTCGAATGACAAAGCATCGGAGTCCACCGGGTGGAACGAACCGTCCAGCAACGTAATCTTCAAAGACTCCAACGCATAACCGGCAAGCACGCCGTTCTGCATGGCTTCCTTGAAGCCCTTCTCTACCGACGGGATAAACTCCTTCGGGATATTACCGCCCTTCACCTCATTCACGAATACCAAGCCCTCCTTGCCTTCTTCGCCCGGCTCCATGCGGAAAATGATATCAGCAAACTTACCGCGACCACCCGTCTGCTTCTTAAATACATGACGGTGCTCAACCGGCATTGTAATAGCTTCCTTGTAAGAAACCTGCGGCGCGCCTTGGTTACATTCAACCTTGAACTCACGCTTCAGACGGTCAATGATAATATCCAAGTGAAGCTCGCCCATACCGCTGATAACCGTCTGTCCTGAATCCTCATCCGTCTTTACGCGGAACGTCGGGTCTTCCTCTGCCAATTTTGCCAAAGCCATGCCCAACTTGTCCGTATCCTTCTGGGTCAGCGGCTCGATGGCAATACCAATCACCGGATCCGGGAAAGTCATGCTCTCCAATACAATCGGATGCTCCTCGGAGCACAACGTATCACCTGTACGGATATCCTTGAAGCCCACACAAGCGCAAATATCTCCTGCCTCCAGCACCTCCTTCGGCATCTGCTTGTTGGAGTGCATCTGGAACAAACGCGAAATACGTTCCTTCTTATCCGTGCGGGGATTATACACGTATGAACCTGCCTCAATCTTACCTGAATAAATACGGGTGTAGCACAAACGTCCCACGAACGGGTCGGTTGCAATCTTGAATGCCAATGCCGACAGTGGAGCATCCGGATCTACCGGGAAATGCACCTCCTCGCCGGTGCGCGGGTCTGTGCCCTTGCTATTCGGAATATCCAGCGGATTTGGCAAATAAGCAATCACAGCGTCCAACAAATTCTGCACGCCCTTATTCTTGAAAGAAGAACCGCACATCACCGGGCAGAAATCCATCGCAATCACCGCCTTGCGGATAACCGCCTTCAAATCCTCTGCCGTAATGGAATCCGGGTCTTCAAAAAAGCGTTCCATCAAAGCCTCGTCCTGCACTGCAGCAGCCTCCACCAACTTCTCCCTCCACTCCTGAGCTTCTGCCTGCATATTCTCCGGAATATCCTTCACCGTAGCTTCCATCGCGCCATTCTCCCATACATACGCCTTCATCTCCACCAAATCCACAATGCCCTGGAAATTCTCCTCTGCCCCGATAGGCAACACGAGGGGCACCGGATTAGCGCTCAGCTTCTCCTTAATCTCACGGACAGCCTTGAAAAAATCAGCGCCTGAGCGGTCCATCTTGTTCACAAAAGCAATTCTCGGCACGCCATACTTATTTGCCTGCCGCCATACCGTCTCTGACTGCGCCTCCACGCCGCCCACTGCGCAAAACAGCGCCACAGCGCCGTCCAGCACACGCAACGAACGCTCCACTTCCACCGTGAAGTCCACGTGTCCCGGAGTATCAATAATATTAATTTTATAATCGTGCCCCTGATATTTCCAATAACAAGTGGTTGCAGCAGAAGTAATCGTAATGCCTCGCTCCTGCTCCTGCACCATCCAGTCCATTGTGGCAGTACCATCGTGGGTCTCCCCAATCTTATGGTTTACGCCCGTGAAATACAGGATACGCTCCGTAGTTGTTGTTTTACCGGCATCAATATGAGCCATGATACCGATATTTCTTGTGTAATGTAAATCTCTCTTTGCCATTGGTTATAAATACGCTATATATTAAAACCTAAAATGTGCAAATGCCCTATTTGCCTCTGCCATACGGTGGGTATCCTCCTTCTTCTTGAAAGCGGCGCCCTCTTCCTTATAAGCAGCCATAATCTCAGCAGCCAGCTTCTCAGCCATGCTATGCCCGCTCCTCTTGCGCGAGTAAAGAATCATATTTTTCACAGAAATAGCCCGCTTGCGGTTGGGAGCGATTTCTGTAGGCACCTGGAACGTAGCGCCGCCTACACGCCGGCTCTTCACCTCCACCTGCGGGGTGATATTCTCCAATGCCTGCTTCCATACCTCCAAAGCAGTCTTCTCTTCCTTCTTTGCCATCTTCTCCTCTACGATGTCCAATGCATCATAAAAAATCTTGAACGCGATGGTCTTCTTTCCGTCCACCATCAGGTCGTTCACAAACCGGGTTACCAACACATCATTAAACTTGGGGTCCGGCAACAAAATCCTCTTCCTTGGTTTTGCTTTTCTCATCTTCTTCTTGTTTACGAATCTGTTCGTCAAGCTGCCCGCGTCCGGTCTTCAACGGTTTCCCAACCATTTACTCAACTGTTTTCGGGAACGCTTCATAAACACAATTCCGGTTAATTACTTATTTACTTCTTCTTTCCTTTTGCCGGAGCGGCAGCAGCCTGTCCGGGTTTCGGTCTCTTAGCCCCGTATTTGGAGCGCCCCTGGCAACGTCCGGCCACGCCGGCAGCATCCAAAGTTCCACGGATCAAGTGGTAGCGCACACCCGGAAGGTCTTTCACACGTCCGCCGCGAATCAGCACGATAGAGTGCTCTTGCAGGTTGTGTCCTTCTCCCGGAATATAGGCATTCACCTCTTTCCCGTTGGTCAATCTCACACGTGCCACCTTCCGCATTGCAGAATTCGGCTTTTTCGGAGTAGTCGTGTACACACGCACGCAAACTCCCCGTCTTTGCGGGCAAGCATCCAAAGCCGGCGCCTTGCTCTTGTCCTCGATCTTTACTCTTCCTTTTCTTACTAACTGTTGAATAGTAGGCATTTCACAAGTACTCTTTTAAATTAATATACTTTTATCCAAAATGGAGCGCAAATGTACGCACTATTTTTTTCACCTGCAAATATTTTCCGGTATTTTTCTAAGAAATCCAGAAAGTTATCCCCCAAGCCCCTCAAAACCCCGCCGGCATCCCCCACTCTCCTGCCTCTATCCATATCCTTCCACCCCATCATTCCTGCCCACTCCTACATTTCCCCACGCATGCCATGCCCACCCATACCGCAGCCTTCCTTCCTGGGCAACAGCGAGACTATTCATGGGTAAAACCCATATTTCCCTTACACTTCTATTACATATAAATTACATTTCATTTACAGAATAGATTTATTTCAACCTATTTTTGACCTATTCTTATTATATTGGAATAGGATAAGAATAGGTTTATAATAGGTTGAGAATAGGTTTATCTCTAAATGAAGTGTAACGTAACTCTAACTCAAGTGTAACTCAAATATAGGAGCAGTACGGGAATTTATCCTTATCAGTTCAGGAAAAAAGAAGTCCGATGGCTCTTTACTTGCCATCGGACTAAAGTTGGGTATAGTAAGTTATGAATGAATGGTTTGCGCCTTATTTATTCCGCAAGGGCGGGTTCTGTCTTTAAACGCTTGAGTACAAGGCGGAGGGGTGTTTGCTGGCGTTCGTCTATTGAGGGAAGGTAATCTTCCAACAGACGGACGGCTTTGGCTTTGATAGCGGCAGGCTCGGCGGAAAGGCTTTCCAAATTTATCAGAATCAGGAAGCGTTCCGAAGAACTGAATTCGGGGAAATGTTTGAAACAGTAGTCAAGGTATTTGTCCCATTGCTTCGACATTTTGTATTCGCCCAACTGCAACATCGCCGGATAGGAGCCTGTATTCAAACCTGTCGCCACAATGTCTTGCTGCAATTGGCGAAAAGCTGCAAGAGACAAGGAAGTATTTTTCCGGACAATCACATAGGGCATGGTTGCCTGCCAAAGCCATTTGCGCAATAGGACACGCGTACGCTCCTCGCCGACTGTTGCAAAAAATTGCGGATAATGTGCCAAAACGTAGCGGGCAATTGGATGGTCGAGGTTCAAAATGTAACGCTCGTAGATTTTGAAATTTTCTTCGCTACATTTTTCCTGCTCGGACAAATGGGCAAAATAATCTTCTATAGCAGCATAAGCATCTTGGTCTTTCCCATTCTCGAAAAGCGAAATGGCGTAATAATAAATCAATTCCGGCGTTCGTTCACCTCCAGCATAACGGGCTTGTAAACGCTCCGGCAAAAGGTTTTCGTCCAGTCCTCTCTGTACCCGCTCAATCAATGTCGCTGCATCCGATGCCCCGGCAAAGCTATAAAGCAATTCCCCCTTGGCATCCAAAAAGACGAGGGTCGGATAAGCACGCACACCGTATTTCCGCGCAAGTGCAGGACCATCCCCCTTTTCAGCATCGCATTTCAGGGAAATAAAGCGGGGATTGAAATAATCACCCACAGCTTTTTGAGGAAAGACGTCGCGGCTTAATTGTTTGCAAGGACCGCACCAGACAGTGTAAAAATCAATAAATACCTTCTTGTTTTCACGCTGCGCCACCTGCAAAGCCTCGTCCAAAGACAGTTCAGAGAAATCTATCCCCTGCCCCAAAGTGCAAAAAGGGGAAAGCAAGAAAAGGAAGAATCCCCAAAGCATTGTTTTTTTCATGGGATAAAATTTAAATTCATTTTCATTTTCTACAAAACAAAAAGCGAGAGGAGAAAAACCTCCCCTCGTTTTTCTTTTATTGGAGCCGGACATCCATGTCCTTTACTCTCACCAAGCCCGTCCAGCGGCAATTATCCAAGGGCGTCAGTTCAAAAGCCCTAAGGTCGTCGCTTTCCAGCTGGAAACGCTGCACAATGCCCTGTTCGGTAGCATTGTAGGTCGCAATCATGATTTCGTCCAAATTGTTTGCATAGTCAAACTCCATGCAGGTGATTTCATCGCCCATGTCCTGGGAATAAGACAAGCCATTCTCGTAGTCATACGCATAAAGGGTGCTTCCCTCTGCATACAGCAAGAGCGTGCGACTGCCTGCAAAAGCAAACAACTGCCCGGCGTGCATGTTGGGCACTTCAGTCTTGGGTATGGTGTATGCCCTTGATTTAGTCGGAGAATAGCCGCACAGGAAGTGGTACACATAAAAGTTTTCGCTATCTTCCAAAAGAGCCATCGAAAGATAAGCCGAAGATCCACTGCGCATCCAAGTATTTTCGCCATAAACCAATTCCCTGCCTTCAGGCTGTTGCCATGGGAAAGGAGTTGTCGCTTGATCCTCCAAGCGGGTCATATTGTTTGAATACCGAGTAAAAGAAGAGAAACAATTATTGGTTTCATCATATACCAAACAAGTGCCCCAGCTATAGGTGTCATAAAAGATATAGGGGTAGAGTTTGAAAAAATCTGTGCTCGTCGTGCTGTAACGATTCAACGGATTGCCATAGGATTCTCCCAAAGTAATGGAACCTCCGAATATGTAATCCTCCGTCGCATAGAACCTATACATGCCATTCATATTATAGCCGCGCTGCCTTGAAGCCATATCCAACGGGATCAAAGTTTCCGGCAGAGGCACTGCGGCAAAAACCACAGAGTTGAATGTATTGTAAGCCGAGCCTTGCATGGTGGAGGGGTCGAGGAAATAAGCCCCCGTTTCCGTTGCCACCCAAATGCAATTGCCCCTGTAATAATAGCCGGTGTACATCACGCGGAGAGGTCCTTCCAAGACAGGCAACCCGCAATTGTCCAGCATATTTTTCAAAATAATCGTGTCTGTCGCCGTGGAAACCATGTCCAGCCCCACCGTGCCGTCCTCCTTTTCGCCCAAAAACAGGTATCCCCTATCGGAGGCTTGGGCTACCCGCAACGTCGTGTTGGATATCCAAAGAAGCCCGGTCTCTTTATCCCTGATTTTCAAAAACACGTAATAATTCGTCGGAGGCAAGTTCACCGGATAAACCAAATTCCGTTCCCGGCTGATGACAGTGCCCTGATCGTCAGAAGTGACTTCACTTTCCTGCACCTCCCAAATGTACTCATAACGCGCGGTGTCTTGCCCGTCGTCCATGGAAAAGACGATGTAAGGTTCCGTGCTGGTAGAATCAAACTCCCATTGAGGCGTAATACGCAATGTATCGCTGTTGTTGATTGCCGTATAGCCATCTTCAGGCCAATTGCTTATTGTGACCTCGTTAATCTCGTGATAATCATACGATCCTTCGTCATCATAGCAAGAAACTGAAAAGAATGTCAGCATCCCTGCAACAAAAATAAATAATATCTGTTTCATGACTTCATGTTTTACATGTTAATTTCCTTGTTGATACGGAACACCCCAATAGGAATTCCATGACACGCCCATCACCCACATCAAACGCCCGTCTGCTTCCAAAACAGGATTGCCGCTGTCGAAAGCTTCCTGCAAACTGATGGCTACCAAATCGCCAATCGCACGCGCACGCGCCGTAGGCATGGTCGTTGAAGACTCAAAATCTTCATAAGTCAAGCCGGGAACTACCTCACAAATATAATTGAACTTCTCGCGGCTAAAGATGCCCAGCACACCTGCTTCCTGGTCACCTACCTGGGCATTGTCCGGCATAGGCAAGCCCACCCAGCCGTCAGGACGAGTGATGAAATCGTTCAGCCGGATGGTGTGGTAAGCCCCGTCAAATTGTTCGAGCCCTGCTGCATCGGCCAGCATGTTGGAAAAATCTTCCCATACAGGACATGCCAAAGTCAAATCTTCGGTCGGCAACAAACGGAAACCAATTCTCAATTCCTCATCCGACAACACGTCTGAGTTCATCACCCTTACATAAATATCCGTGTAACGTTCGCCTGCCTTCAAAATTTGGTATTCCTCTATGTCGTCCAGAAAATTTACTCCTTCGACTGCCGTCGTGCTATCCGGTTCAAGCACAAAACGGAATTGCCTGTCGTGGTCTGCGATGTTTCCAGCCAACATCACCCGCAATTTGACCATCGAAGTGTCTTCGCCCAAAGAGGTGAAATTAACCTCTGTGTAAGGCTGCGCAGCCCAATAAGTCGTGTCATACCAATCCACGCCCCATTGCACGTAAAAATAGACACCGTCCTCTCCATGCCAAGTTTCAACTTCATCTTCTTGACAAGAAAACAAGCCCAAAATGGCACAAGCCAATATGCATATAAAAATGTGTTTCATACTTTTCCGTTTTTTATAATTACTACTCTCTTTGATCCGTTTCGCTATCCGGCAAGGGAATGACATAATATTGCGTAGGTTCAATCGGCAATTCGCCATTCACTTGCGCACCATTGGGTATGGTCGACAATTCATTGCGCTTAAAATAAAAGAATGTCTGACCTTCGCCAACGAAATCACAGATATACTCATTCTTAATGTAATCCCTTAATTCTGTCGTCGTAATATCGCTCGCCAAAGAAATTTCATTCCGAGCTTGGCGAAGCGGGTTTAAATATTGTTCGACTGCGTCAGCCACATTTTGCTCGTGTATTCCAATACACTCCGCAGCAATCAAATAAAGCTCGCTCAAACGGAATAAAGGTATCATATAACGGACGCGCGACCACCTTTCGGAATCAGTTGTTCCCCCTGCACTCAATTCTTCGTATTTTACAAACAAGTCAAATTTATGCTCGTCGGTTTCAACAGACTGGTTGCCCTCCCACCAACGGGTAATACGGTAGTCCGTAGGGGAATACAAGTTTTCTGACCTTCCCGCAGCCATACCTAAAATGTTCGTATAGCTCAAGTCATTCTCAAAATAAGTGCCATAGCAGGCATCCCCGCGCATCGAATTATAGGAGGCAAACAATATCTCCGGTTCAAACACCCGGTCATTCGTCATCGTGGTTGCATAATCCGAATAATAAAGCCGGAACAGCGAATCCCTTGTTGCCGCCTGGATTGTTTCAACTGCATAAGCCTTTGCATTGGCATAATCCTGCTTCCACAAAGCTGCCCGCGCACGCAAAGCTTGCACAGCAAAATAATTCATGCGATAAACCCGATAATAGAAATCATTGCCGGCATCTCCCCCGCTCTCATTTCTGCCGCCTTCCGTAATCACCGGATCGATGTCACGCAATAAACCGGCAGCCTCCGACAAGTCTGCCAAAACAAGATCAACTACCGTGTCGGCAGGCAATAAAGGCTGGATGGAACGGTCTGACGAAGTCATATAAGGAATAGACTCTGCCTCTTTGTTCGACCAAAGCGGTCCGAACAAACGGAGCATGTCGAAATGGTACAATGCACGCAAGCCCAATGCTTCGCCTTTAATCAAACCATAGTAGGTGTCATCCAGCACAGCGCGGTCTTCTTCGCAATGCTCGATTACGGCATTCAAATAAGCTATCTGCTGGTAAGCCGTCGACCAAATAGAGGAAAACTGGCTTTTGGGACGATCTTCTTCGTAACGGAAATTTTGCAATGAATTATAATAATGGTCTGTATTCGAGCAATCGTAATACTGCGCCAATACGTCTACTGCACCCATTGTCATTGCTCCACCATAGGTCGAACTGGAATTCATATTCAAATAAACTCCATTCAGTGCCATCTTAAAGCCATCCAGGCTTTCAAACAGATCTTTCTCCATGACACTGTCTTCCTGCTCTACATCCAACCACGAGTTGCATGAAGCCAAGCCTAATGTCAGGCATACTATCATTAATTTTATTATTCTTTTCATATCATACTGCATTTAAAATCTAAGACCTAATGAGAATGAAATACTACGGGCAAAAGGATAATCCAAGCCTCGTTCATTGGTCACGGAAGAGGTGTAGAAAATATCATTCATGTATCCGCCAAATGTCATAGAAGAAGCACCAATCCGCTTCAGCCATTTGGCAGAAGTCTCGTAAGTAATGGATATTGACTCTCCGCTCAAAGTATTTTCATTTGCAATGAAACGTGAGGACATCGGCGTGCTCTCGGTTAAAGAAATAGATTTGTACTTGGCCACATCCCCGGGTTGCTGCCAACGGTCATACAATGCCCGTTTGTCCTGATTGTAACGTATTTCTGTCTCGGTGATATTTTCCACTTTTTCATACAACGTAGACAAAAATATTTGCCCGCCAAAACGGTAACGGAAATTCACGCTCACGTTCAAGCCTTTCCAATAGAAAGAAGTCCCGATGATTCCTTCCAAATCGGGGTCGCTGCATCCTACAACCACCTCGTCTTCCGTATCATGTGTAAAAGTCTGGGTGCCATCTTTCTTGATAAAAATCTCACGCCCGGTCACCGGATCAATGCCCGCAGAACGGACTGCCCACAAATCAGAAGGGCTCCCGCCATCGTAATAACGCTTCATGTTCGTGCTGGAGATGGTGCCGTTCGCCTCATTCTGCTGATTTTGCTGGTTATAGCGATCCAAGCTATTGCCTATGTCCTGGTATTCGTAATTGTAGTGACTTCCGTTCGCATTCAATCTCCATTGCAAATTATCACGCCGCCAAAGCACAACATTGGCAGAAAAAGTATAGCCTTTTGTTTTTTGGCTGCCTAAATTGCTTGGGATAGAAGTTGTTCCCGTAGATGCAGGCAGTGTAATATCCACCAGCAACGGATCCGTGTCCTTGGTAAAGTAATCAAATGTCAGATTCAAACGGCTGTCAAATAATTCCACATCAATGCCATAGTTCTGATCTATTGTCTTCTGCCATTCCAAATGCGGATTTCCATAAGAACTGATATAAGTTCCCAAGCCAAAGGGATTGGTAAAGTTAGAAATATAATTATACATGTTTGAAGACATGTGAGTGCTAAAGTTCTGGTTGCCGGGATTACCGATTGAATAACGCAATTTCAAGTAATTCACCACTGCAGAATTTTCCAAAAATGCTTCATTATGAACATTCCAGCCAATACCTATTGCCCAAGTCGTGGAGAATTTATTATCCACTCCAAATACGGAAGACCCGTCAGCCCGAAGATTGAAATCCAACAGGTAACGTTCGTCAAAAGCATAACCGCCATTCAAATAATAGCTGGCAGAACGCGACTTGGAATTTGAATAAGTAGGATGTGCCCCTTCTCTAAAACCGGAAGAATACGCAGGATTGGGAATACGGTCATCAGTAAACCCATAAACCGTGTAAGAACTGCTTTCATTTGCGGATGAAGACAATTGCATCCCGACCACGGCATTCACCATGTGCTTTTCTTTAAGCAATTGCCCATACGTCAGGTTAATGTCGCCATCATAGCTGACCACATCGCTATTCGTTTCCGCATAACTGCCCGATTCATCATCTGCTCTATTATAAAATTCAGACAAATGAGGAGAACGGAAAACTTCACCCCTTGTCACCGTTTTGGAAATACTAAACCGTCCGCGCAAACGCAGAGTTGAAATAATCCGCCAATCAATTTCAAAATTATTGCGGAAGCCAAATGCTTTCGTTTCATCAAAACTATTTTGCTGCATGTCGTACAACGGATTATACATATATTCCATCGACGTTCCGCTCCCATAGCTTTGCAAAATCATGGGTGCTTCGCCATATTCATTGGTCTTTCGGTAATAGGGATTAGCCCGAGAGAACTGGGAAAATGCCACATTTTCCCGTGTGGCAAGCGAATAATCCACATTCATGTAATTTGTAAATGCCAATGTTTTGTAACGGTAAATCAAGCGCAAGTTTCCATTCAGCACATCCCTGTCTGATCCTTTCATGACACCCTGGGTTTTATTGTAATTGAAGCCCAAGCCATAGCGCATCCGGTCGTCGCCACCCTCCACGAACAAATCATGAGAATGCGACACGGCAAAACGCAAAGGCTCGCTCATCCAATAGGTATCCACTCCCCGCCGCACCTCTGCCAAACGGGAATAGTAAGTTTGGGCGTACCCCTCGCTGATAATATCGCCATTTGCGTCCAAATCACCGTAATACCCTGCCAATTTCTCAAACTCCAACTTCTCAGAAGAGTTCATCAGATTGTAATCCGTGAGGTCGGCGAAAGACAAATTCAGGTTGCCGTTGTAGTTCACCTGCAGCGTGCCGGGCTTCGGGGCTTTGGTTTCCACCACAATGACACCATTGGCAGCCTTTGAACCATAAATTGCCGTAGCAGCAGCATCCTTCAAGATGGTAATGCTTGCCACCCTGTCCATACTCAAGTTATTAATGGTTGCCAAGGTTGATTCAAAACCGTCCAAAATAAAGAGAGGTTGGTTCGGATCTTGCCCATATTCTTGCTCCAAACCGGCAATACTTGTCGTACCCCGGACATTGATATCCGGCAACGTATTCGGGTCGGAACCCATCAGGTTGTTTTCCATAATGGCAAATGAGGGGTCCAATGTCCGCAAGCTACGCAATACGTTGGTGTTGCCCATCATTTTCAATTCCTTCTCTGAATAGGTTTTCGAAGACCCCGTGAAGCTCTCCTTATTCCTCGTGTAAATACCGGTCACCACAACCTCGTCAATCTCCGTCACTTCTGCTTCCATCACCACATTCAGTTCGGTACGGTCTCCGACCACTACCCGCTGCACTTCCATACCCACAAATGAAAAGACCAATGCCAACCCCTCCTGTTCCGGGCAATTCAACACATAATTTCCATCGGCATCGGTAGCCGTACCGACAGTCGTGCCTTCAATCACCACGGTTACTCCCGGCAGGGGTACGCCTGCCTCATCCGTCACCTTACCTGTCAATTTCCGCTCCTGCACTTGGGGCAGCGAGGCTTCGGGTTTGGGCTCACCGGCTTTCAGGATGATGGTGTTGTCTTCAATCCGGTAAGTCAGGTTCGTTCCCTCCAGGCATTTTTCAAGCACTACGCGCAAATCTTCGTCCGTGAAACGGAAGGTCAGATTCTTCACACGCTCCACTTGCTCGTCCTGGTAGAGGAACGTGTAATTGGTACTCCTTTCGATAATCGGGATGATTTCTGCTAAGGTAGCATTCTCCACTTCGAAAGAAACTTTTCCTACTTGGCTATACGCTGTAGCCATTGATTGCAGAGATATTGCTATCAGAGAAAATGTAAATACCAACATTTTCCTGACCCCTTCCCTGCATCTTCTTCCATAAAGAAGTTTCCAATCTTTCGATTTTTTCATACATTTGTGATATTAAATTAAACAATTGACGGCTACATGCCGTTTTCAAAGGCAGGATATGCGGGTATCCTGCTTTTTACTTGGCGGCGATGTAAATCGTCCTTTCTACAATCCTAAATTCCAGTCCGCCGGTCATTTCCAGCATCCGCACCACTTGGCTGAAATCCTCATAGCGGCGGATGTTGCCGGAGAAAGAGATGCCTCGCGGCTCCTCGCTCTCAAACACGACGTCCACATTATACCATCTTGAAACAATGCGCATCACTTCTTCCAACGAACGCTTGCGGAACACAAATTTCCCTTCCGTCCAGGCGATATAGGGATAAACGTCCACTTCGCGCTTGTCCAGCCGCCCTGCGGCATCCCACACGCCCTGCTCCCCGGGCGCCAACGTCACTTCACCCCCGCCGGCAGAAAAACGCACGGCTCCCTCCACCAGCGTGGTTTCCGTCCGCCGTTCCTCGGCATAGGCGGAGATATTGAAACTCGTGCCCAAGACTTCGATTTCCGTGTTTCCGGTTTCCACGATAAAAGGATGCCTGCTGTCCTTCGCCACCTCAAAATAGGCTTCGCCGGAGAGGTATACCCGCCGCTCGTCCCCAACAAACTGCACCGGATAACGCAATTCGGAAGCCGAATTCAACTGTACTGCCGTACCGTCCTGCAAGACCACCGTGTATTCCCCTCCCCGCGGGATGCGCAAGATGTTGTATTGCATCTCTGCCGTCCGCGCTCCCTTCACGTAATTCAAATGCTTCCCGGATGTATGCACCCGCGCCCCGGGCTGTTCGAAAACAGAATCCTGCACGCCCGTTCCCAGAAAAACGCTCGCGCCGTCTGCCAATATCAACTCCGCCTTGGCTTCGCCCGGAGGGATGATTGCCTCTGCCAGCATTTGCGGCGCCTGCTCCTCCGGCAATGCCATCCAATAGCCTGCAAGCCCTACTGCCAGCAAACACACGGCTGCCACCCCCGAAATCCAGTATGCCACCCGACGCCTTGCCCTCCGCCTGCAAAGGGCACGCACGGCGCAATAAGCTGCCTCGGCATCAAAATGGCTGTGCATCTCCGCATGGGCAGGCACGAAATCCGCTGCCAGCACCTTCCGGTACAACGCCTCGTTCTCACGCGCCGCCTTCCGCCATGCCTCCAATGCCCGGCGTTCCTCCTCTGCCAATTCCCCCTGCTTGGCATGCACCAGCAGGGTAGCGATATGTGAATAATCTTCAAACTGTGCCATATTCGTCATGTTATTTCTACTGACAAGACACATCAAATGAAAAAAGGAGGTATATGGAAAAGAAAAAAAATTTCAAGAAAAACGCAAGCCTCTATAACATAGGCAAAAAGAACAGAGACAAACGCCCAAATTTTTCCTTCAGGATTCGCCTCGCAATTTGCTTTTGCTTCTTTACGGTTTCTTCGGCAATGTTGAGTTTCTCGGCAATTTCCCGCGCCTTGTAGCCGTCCAATGCCAATTCAAACACCGACCGGCAGGCAGGAGGCAGGCATCCCAACGAATTGCGCAACAGGCGGTAGGTCTCCTCCTCGATATAGCGGTTGACCTCCGTCACCTCCACTTCTTCTGCAAACGATGCCATCGCCTTGTCCCGCAGGCGTTCTGCCCGCAAATAATTAAAGCACCGGTATTTCACCATCTGATACAGATAAGCCGAGAAATCCTCCACCGCTTTCCACCGCTCCCGTGTCTCCCACAACTTCACGAAAACGTCCTGCACGACATCCTGTGCCGCATCCTCATTCCCCAAATACCCGCAAGCAAAGGTGCACAGGGACGGATAGTAATCCACAAACAATTGATGGAAAAATCGTTCTTCGTCGTCTATGGGCATGTTGTCTGACATGGGGTTTGTAGTTTTTTTGCATTTTTCTGCCGGCGAATATACAAAACATTCCTCACCCGCGCAAATGGTTTCCCACCCTTCCTGCACAATTTTATCTCCCGCCGTTCATCGGTTCTCATTTCCAGCCCATTTTTCAGGGGTTTCTCTTGACTTTCTTGTACCTTTCCGGTACCTTTCCAGTACCTTTGTAGTACCTACTTAGTACATCTGAACTGCAAAGGTGCTCCCAAAGTACTCCCATGGTACAAGAAGGGCGGCAGAAATAGGAAAGGAATATAAAAGAAAAAGACGGAATTATAGACTAAATCATGCCGCCGTACCTATTTCATAAAGAAATTCAGGCGCCAGATCTGCACCATTTGCCCATTCAATAGTGACACACGTCAAACCATATTGGATAAATTTGCTTTTATCCAATAATTCTCCAAAGACTTCCCCGGTCAAATAAGGCTTTAAATCTACCAACTTGGTTACACCATCGCTAAACTTTATCCGGAGCTTGTATTCCCCCATATAGTCTACATCAAGTATACGCAACATAAACACTTTATTTTAAAGGTTCTATCTTATTCAATTTCTCTCCATTCTGGGCTTTCTCCCATAAGGCAAGTATTTCCTCTTCATGCAAATCCATCCATTCATTCACTTTTGCAATTACTTTTGCCGGAGCCTTTCCGTCCACTAACCTGTCCAATACGCTTATGGAACATTCATATTCACGGTAAGTAAAATATATGTGAGGCGGATTATGATCCCGCCAATACAAACTGATAATAATTCCATAAAATCTACATATTTCCGGCATGATATTTATTCTTTTGGTTTGAATGCAAATTTACGGATTATTTTCCGCACAATCAAAGACTTTGGAAAGTTTATTTCCGTATCTTTGCGCCTTGTGAAATATAATTGCATGAAAAGATGACGGGAACAGTATTTAGTGTGTCGTTGGGTCCGGGGGAACCGGAACTGATTACGTTAAAGGCGTTGAATGTGCTGAAAAGCGCGGATGTGATTTATTGCCCGGGGACGGCATTGGCGACGGGCGGGGTGAAGTCACGCGCACGGGATATCTTGCAGGCTTTGCCGGTGGACGAGGGCAAGGTGCAGGTGTATGCCGTGCCCATGTCGAAGCAACGGGAGGCGGCAAATGAGGCATACGACAGGCTGTGCGGGGAAATTCTACGGCAGGTTGCCGAGGGGAAGCAGATTGCCGTGACGGCAGAAGGGGACGCTTGCTTCTATTCGTCCGCCTATTATTTGTATGAACGTCTGCAGGCGGCAGACTGCCCGGTGAAGATGGTGGCAGGAGTGCCTGCTTTCATTGCGGCTGCGGCTGCGGCAGGGTTGCACATCGCCAAACAACAGGAACGCCTGCTGGTCATTCCGGGAGATGTGGTGGTGGAGGAATTGCTGGAGAGCGTCGTATCCAAGCGCACGCTGGTCATCATGAAAGTACCGCTGGGGGAAGCCATCATGCGTCCTTTCATGGCACGGCATCCGGAACTGCACTACCACTATTTTGAGCAAGTAGGCACGCCCGACGAGTTTTATTCGACAGACCTCTCGGAAATACTCCGCCGCAAATTCACATACTTCTCCCTGCTAGTGATTTCAGCCCATTAAAGGGGCGGGCAAGGATGCCTGGAGGACATAAATGCCGCGAGCCACTCATTTAGCCGAACGATAAAGGGCGACAATCTCGTCTATCGGAATATCCAGTTGCCGGAGACGGGTGAAAAAAGCCGGCAATTCTTCCTCGATGAATTGCACCCTGCGGATGGCAAGGATAGTTGCCACTCCCCCCGGAGCAACGAAATAGCCCAAGCCCCGCTTGTTGTATATGACTTGCTTGTCTTGGAGGTAGTCGTAGGAGCGGACTACCGTGTTCACGTTCACTTCCACCGTTGCGGCATATTCGCGCACGGAAGGGATGCGGGCATCTTCGGCATATTTCCGCTCCAGAATCTCATCGCAAAGCCGGTCGGCTATTTGCAGGTATATGGGTCGTTTTTCTTTGAAATCCATGTCATTTCGTTTTTACAATTTCCTTTTTGCAGAATAGCCTGTAGGCGAGCCAAACATTAAAAACGACAAGCAGCAAGAAAAAAGTGCCCACTATATAAGAAACCAACGGAACCATAAACAACTTCTCCCAGAGAAAATAAGCAAAAGAGGAGTGCATAGGGGAGAAAAATAGCGGAACAAGGCAAACAAAATAGAAAAGGCATACTTTCAGATAAGAACGAGTTCTAAAATACATTCCACACAACCAAAAGACTGAAGACACCCAAGCCAAAAGACCAAAAGAGAAAAACTGATAATAAGCCGGGAAATTGTCTTTCCACATCGTCAGAAAAACCAGCGATTCCCGCGGCATCCCCTGCAGCCAGTCCACCAGCATTCGGGTAGCTGCCCACAACAAGAAAGGCAAAATGACCAATACCCCACCCATGACAACGGAATAAGACAGCCCAGCCCAATACTTTTCAGCAGGCGAAGCCGGCAAGGTGAAGAAAAAGACTGCTCTGTTTTTTTTCTGCATTTTATTGAAAAAACAAGCAAAATAGCTATTGAATATCAACACATAAGATATCATCAAAAAGCTATACTCATAACTCCCCAGACTCAACATGTCAGTTATACCACCCTGATAAAAAAGATATACAAATACGATGTATTGCAAACCTATAATGCACACTCCTGACCAAAAATTCTCAAAAAAATAATTCTTCCACAAACAAACGAAACGCTCCCAATTGAAGCGATTTTCCATATTTATTTCCTTAACATTTGATTTCATATCTGCTTTTTTAAAGTTATACGACCAAAACGCCTATAAGCAAACCACAAGAAAAAAGCCGTCAAAGCCAAATGCATGCAGACTGCACACCACTCGTTAGCTTTAAAGAAATCGAATACATTCGTATGCACTATCAGCCAGATTCGAAGATCAGCCCAAAGATAAAGACATGCCATGAATACCCAAAAAGCCAACATACGCGGGAACAAGCAAACTAAAGCAAGCCAAAAAGTCGTAAGGCATCCCAGTGCCAAAAAGTAACCACCCATACTGTTATAGAGGTCATTAGGTAATATTAATTCTGTGAAAACAGTTGCCCACCATTGAAACATATCACCAATACCTAATGGGTCGTACTCCGGACTAATAAGCGCAAATACATTCCGCGCACCCACAAAAAAGAGCACAAGTAAACAAGCATACACCGCACCTAACACCAAAGTGAGCATCAACTGACTTACAAATCGTTCTAACTTGGAAACTGGAAGATTAAGGTAAGATGCATTCGTTTGAAATTTCAAACCATAGTAGAAAAAGAACAGGCGATAAAAAATTGTCAGTCCTGCCACCATTAAACAAAGTGTCTGCATTTCATCCTGTTTACGAAAAGCTGCCAAACATAGAGCCAAGCCTACCATCGCCAACCACCAATACACTTCCCATGCTTTGCTTAACCTCCCGTTCAAACGCAGCAGCCACCAAGTCCGCTGCAAAGAAAATGATAATGTCTTTTCCATAGTCCTTAGTCTTTTAATGCGTTTATTATCTGTTCGCGGTTGTCCAGCACGGCATTGAAAAAAGTTTCCAAATCAATGACCGTTTCCCGCCCGGATGTATTGCGACTGATGACACGATAGCCGCCCAGAGAAGGGGTGCTCACAATCGGTTCGTCCATCTGTTCACCGGAACGAAGTTCGTCAAAACAAAGACGTTCAGTAATGTGAGTAATAGAATCGTTCAACAACAAATGCTTGCCGTCGATAATCAGCAAATGGTCTAAAAGGCTGTCCAAGTCGCGCACTTGATGGGTAGAAATGATAATGGTACGCTCATCGGTCATATTGGAGGCTATCAGCTTCCGGAATTGGCTTTTGGAGGGAATGTCCAAACCATTCGTCGGTTCGTCCAGCAAAAGCAACGAAACATTGGTCGCTATGGCAAAACAAATATAGGCTTTTTTGCGCTGCCCCATAGAAAAAGAATGGAGCTTCGCCGCATCGTCGATATCCAATTCTGCCAAAAGACGGAAAAATTGTTCATAGCTAAAATAAGGATAGAAAGGAGCATACATTTTCGCATATTGTTTAAGCGTCACATTGGGCAAAACCAGTTCTTCGGGCAACAGGAAAAGGTCGCCCAAGGTCTCCGGCAAACGCCGCCTTACATCTTTCCCTTTGAAAAATACGCTCCCTTGTTGTGCCCGAAGCAAGCCGGAAAGGAGATAAAGCAAAGTACTTTTACCTGTACCATTTTTCCCCAGCAAACCATAAACCGCTCCCGATTCCAATGAGAGCGAAAAATCCTCTAACACATTCACCGAACGTTTATAACCAAAGGTTACATGATTCATTTCAAGCATAGTCATAGGTCTCATATTCATTTTATATTTATAGTGTACTATCAAACTATTACGCTGCAAATGTATGAGAAAAAAGAGTATACTGCATCTATTTCCTCCGATTTTAATATAAATTAAGCACCTAAGCCATCTCCGGCAACAATAGCAACTCCAATTTCCCTTGAGGGAAAAAGCGGCGGCAGATGGTTTCGCACTTACGGACAAGAAGCTGGAAAAAAGGATGTTCCGCCGGAAGGAGCGTCCAAAGTTCACGCGCCAACGCCAGGCGGCTTATCCGCACACAAAGTTCATCGGGACAGCCACTCTCATGCGCCAACGCCGCAAGAAAAGCCGGATTCATGACGACATGCCGGCTATGAGTATCCGCATGACCTTCTGCAAGTTTAACGGCTTTACCAATCATGATGCCCATCGTGACCTGTCCAATACCTTCGCTGGCAGCCAAACGGAGCGTTTCGCCGATGTAATTACCATAGTGGATAAAGGCTTGCGGCAGCAAATTCGGGAAGCGCTGCCGCAAAAGGCGTTCGCTTTTCGCACCGGAATTGATAACCAGATGCGTGCAGCCCAATGCTTTTGCCACCTGTATTTCTTTGTGGATGGTCTCCACCAACGCTTCTGCCGAAAAGGGACGCACGATGCCGGAAGTGCCGAGAATGGAGATGCCCCCCACGATGCCCAATTTCGGGTTAAAAGTTTTGACCGCCAATTCCTTTCCTCCCGGAACAGCAATCGTGATGCTCACGCCCCGGTCTACGCCCGCACGCCGCAGGAGTTTCTCGGTTTCAGCAATCATCATGCGGCGCGGTACAGGATTGATGGCAGGTTCGCCAACGGCAAGCCCCAAGCCGGGCAAAGTCACAGTCCCAACCCCCTCGCCTGCATGAAAATGTACACCGGGCAAGCTATCCCAAGCTACATCAGCACGAATTTCCCGCCCATTGGTAATATCAGGGTCATCCCCGGCATCTTTCACCACGCTACATGCCACCGAATCTTCCGAACGGCTCACAAAAGCAACGGACAATGCCACCTCCTCGCCACAAGGAAGGGCTACGCACACCTCAGAAACTTCCTGCCCCGACAGCAATACAGACAACGCCGCTTTTGCCGCAGCACAAGCGCAAGTGCCAGTCGTAAAACCACTGCGCAACGGGAAAAAGCCTGGCAAGAGCCGCTCTACCCGATAGCGCAGTCCATGCTTGCCCGACACAGTGCAAAACCCCTCCGGCAAGGGGGGACGCTTTACTACAAAAACCGGGATACCCATGCGGGTTGCCGCCGCAGTCTTTTCCTCGAAATAACCCGATTCCCCGCTTTCTTTAGTCAATATGGCATCCGGCCGCAGCATTTCCAGCAAACGGCTGTCCTCCCCCGGTCTGAAATACACCAGGCGTTCCAAGGGGAAACCTGCATCTGCCGCAATCTTTCTCGATTCCGGACGGTCTAAGACACGAAACCAAGTCTCACCATTTGCCCACCACGCCCTCAAAGCCGAAATGGTCTGTGCACCTGTCAAGGCTAACAAGCGTACCACTTTTTGCTCTTGTAAGCGTGCCACAGCATCGGCGTATGAATCACACCACACCCATGCAGGATTACGTTCCGGATACACCCGTTCATAGCGCACTGCCGGAATAGCCAAGCGTTCCGCGACTTTCACCACATTGTGGTGAAGCTCTGTGGCAAACGGATGCCCCGCATCAACCAAGAGACGGATTCCGTGCATCTTGCAAAAAGACTCCATTGCCAAGGCATCCATTCCCCCCGTCACATGCTCCCCATGCACGACATGAACACTCTGCCCATTGCCCCGCGTAGAGTAATAAAAAGGCTTCCCGGCTTCGTCTAATACTTCCACTGCAGCCCTGCCTTCCGTCGTGCCCCCGAATACCAGTATCATAAATTTCCCTTCCGATACAAATGAGTGAAATTACCAGAATAAAGCTGTGACAAGCCCTCCCGGTTGCCAATCGCTTCGCCGACGACAATCATGGTGGTCAGAGTCAAATGGTTTTCCTTGACGATGGCAGCCAGATTGCGCAACTCTCCCCGGAATACCCTCTCATCCTTCCAAGTCAGATGATAACAAGCTGCCACCGGCGTCTCCGGCGGATAGCATTCCAACAATTCCTGCTGGACTTCCTCCACAATAGAGGCACTCAAGAATATGCACATCGTGCTCTGCGAACGTGCCAGAAGATGCAATTTCTCCCGCTCAGGCATGGGTGTACGCCCTTCGCCACGGGTCAGGATAATAGTCTGTACCTTCTCCGGTATTGTAAACTGCGAACGCAATGCAGCCGCAGCCGCCAAGAAAGAAGAAATGCCCGGCGTTATCCGGTAACGCATGCCATAACGGTCGAAAAAAGCCATCTGCTCCTGTATTGCCCCATAAATGCAAGGGTCACCTGTATGCAAACGCACAATCAGCTTACCCCGGTCATAAAATTCTTTCATCAAAGCAAACTGCTCCTCCAAAGTCATGGACGCCGAACTGCGCACCGTTGCCCCCGGTTTGGCATAATAAGTCAATTCCACTGGCACCAGGCTGCCGGCATACAAAATCAAATCCGCCTGCTCCAACAAGTGTTTGCCCCGCAAGGAAATCAGTTCGGGGTCTCCCGGACCTGCCCCCACAATTTCAATAAAGCCACCCTGCTCACTATCCTTATCTTGCGCAACGGCAAAAGTAAAATCTTCTCCCGGAGAGACTGCCCCTTTCTGTTTTTCCAACAGCAGGCAGGTATTGCCTGCAGCTTTCAATGCCGCAGCTTCTGCCACGCCATAAACGCCCGTCACCTCAAACACTTTTTCCGACGGATGGGGCACCTCAATGTCTTTTAAATCTTCGGCAGAATAAATTACGGCCTTCCCCCCGAATCGTGTTCCCAAATCTTCCACCAACGGCTCATCCTTTTTCAAATCAATGGTTGCCACAGCCCGCACAGACAACGGGGACAAGCCATGCGCCAACAACCTTCCGCTTATCGCCTCATACACCCCCGCCCGGTCACATCCTCGCCGGCAACCAACGCCCAACGTGAGCACCCTCGGGCGAAAGAACAATGCCGGCATCGCCACCGAATAAACAAAAGGCGTCACCGCTATCAGCAATTCGTAACTTCCCTTGGGAATATCTTCAAAATGATAATACACCGCCACATGTTCCGGCAAAGAACGCTCCAGGAAAGCAGTCCCCTTGTCCCGCACTTCCAACAACAAAGCCGTCGGGCGACGGTTCACAAAACGCGCGATAATACTGTTCATCGCTTCAGAAGCCTCTGCCTGCCAACCATATTCTTTTCCCAACAAATCCAATGCCCACAACCCTTCCCGGTCGCTTTGGGTCGTAATCACAGCCTCGCCGCCCAACACTCTTGCCAGACGGCGCGCCAACTCATTGGCTCCCCCCACATGCCCCGACAAGACGGGCACCACGTAATGCCCGCCGCTATCCACACAGACCACCGCCGGGTCTGCATATTTCGATGCCACACAAGGCGCAATCGCCCGCACACAGATTCCCATTGCCCCCACAAACACAAAAGCATCATACTCTCCAAAATGCACCTGCGTAAAAGCAGGGATGGACTCTATCTGCAAACACCCTTCCCGCTGCGACGTGGAAAAAACTGCAATATCATCCTTTCCCCATTCCCGGCGAATCAACTCTCCCGTCTTTGCCCCGTGGTCTGAAGCCACTAAAATTGCTATCCTCATCCTTCTTCCTATCAATATTCCGGCAAATAAGCCGACACGACAGTCACCGGATTATGCTCGTCCACAACCACCCGGCACACCCGTCCTTCCCGGAAGCCGCATTTTGCTGCAGATTCCCGGAACAACGCCAAGCTCTCTTCTGACACGGCATTGAACACCACCACGCCCCCGCTCTTCATCTCCGCTGCCAATACTTCCATCATTTCCGACAAACGTCCTCCATGCCCGCCAATAAACACGGCATCCGGCATCTCCAAATTCTCCAATTCTGCCGCCAGGAAATCACCCATCATCACTTCTATCCCCGGCACGCCAAAACGGCGGGCATTCTCGGCTATCAACGCCTCGCATTCTTCCCTCTGCTCAAACGCAGTCACCCGTATATGCGGAAATTGCAATTTCGCCTCTACCGACACTGCACCCGTACAAAACCCAATATCCCACAAACGCCGCTTCCCCCGCAATTCCAAAAAGCTCAAATCCAGCAAACGCACCGGCATCTTGGTCACCATATTCGGACGTCCCTCCAATCCTGCCAACTGTCCATCCTCCACTCCGAAAGGACGTTCCCGCCTTTCCGTCAGGCGCAATATCAAACAATTCGGACGAACAAACGTCATTCCCGCAGCCTCTTCCAAAGTCAACTCCCGCACCTGCTCCTCCGCGTTCCCCATCTGTTCGCCTACATACATCGTATAATTGGAAAAGCCGTAATCCAACATCCGCTGCGCGATGGTCGCCGGCGTATGCCTTCTGTCCGTCAACACCCCGATTTCCGCACAACGCTCAATCAAAGCCCGGTCGAACTCATGCCAAGCCCTCCCGGTCAGTGACACCATCCGCAAATTCTCGTAAGGCATCACCACCTGCCGTGCCAACATCTGCAAAGAACTGAAATAAGGATAGACCTCTACTTCCACCTCCGGCCATCTCCGCCGTATTGACCCCGCCAACCCGTAAAACAACGGGTCACCCGAAGCAAATATCACAATCTCGTCCAAACCTGCAAATTGTTCAAAAGTCTTCTCCAACGGCGATTTTACCTCTATCCACCGACTTCCCTCCGGCAAACGCCCTTTCACCAATTCATGGTGGCGCAACCCGCCGGCATATATCCAATGATTCCGTAAAATCTTTGACACCTCTTTCGCGAACATCCAACGTCCGTCGTCATCAATTCCAATTACAATAAATTTCATCCTTATAACTCAATTAGTAAATTTACAATTCCTGTCCCGGATTCATCTTCTCAATGTCCGGATAACTCAATATGGCATTTACCACCGTCGCAGCCACATTGCTGCCACCCCGCCGTTCTGCCAACACCACTTTCGGCAAATCTTCAAATGCCTGCAACATATATTTTGATTCCCGCACATGCACAAAGCCCACCGGCGCACCAATCACCCCTGCCGGCATTGCCCGCCCGTCATGGATGGCACGGCACAATTCCATCAACGCCGTAGGTGCATTCCCTATCGCAAACAAAGCGTCCGGATGCTCGCTCACCGCCAGCCGTATCCCTGCCGCCGCACGGGTAATTCCTCCCTTTGCCGCCAACGCAGCCGCACGCTCATCGTCGATATAACATTTCACCTGCAAACCCAAACGTCCCAACGACTTTTTCCGTATCCCCATCGCCGCCATCTTCACGTCTGTCACAATCGTCCGCACCCTGCCGCTTGCCAACGCCTCATACATCCTCCGTACATCTCCCGGTTCCACCAACACATCCTTTGCAATACCCGTATCGCCCGTCGTATGGATCACATGCAATTTCACCCACTCCTCATCATCGTCCATCCCCTCAAAATCCACCAACGCCCGGATTTGTCCAAAACTCTCCTGCATAATCTGCTGCCCCACAGGAGCCTCCTCGTCCACATCAACACTCAAATCCACGTCACGCGGCGTGAACATGTACCCGTCCTTCAACATCGTAAACAAGTTCCCGATAACCACTATCGTAAACATATCAACCTCCTCCGGATTGAACTCAGCCATCGTCGTGAAATTCACCTCCTCATCCTCCCTTCCGGCATTGCGCACATACCCTACAACCACATCCCCCCTATCCGCTTCCAGGTAAAGTGTCTTCACCCGCTGCATCTGCCAATAACGCCCATTGCTCCGCGGATTATATACCGCCAATACGAAATGTCCCCACAATGCCCCCTCAATCCGACGCTCAATCAAGTCCCAAGGCATCTGCAAATCCGACAGCGAAACGACGCAGAAATCACTCCCCAACGGCGCCCCCAGCAACGAAGCCGCCTTCTGGAAAGCACTGACCCCCGGCACAATCTCCACCTCCACTTCCGTGTCAAGGTCGAGCTTGACATCCATGACGACTGCTGCCATGCCATATACCTGCGAATCCCCGGAACTGATTACGCTCACGGTCTTCCCTTCTTCCGCCAACTGGAAAGCATATTCCGCCCGCTCCACCTCATGCCTCATCCCCGAAGCCACACATTTCGCCTTCACCGGGATATACGGCTCAATATACTTAAAATAAGGTTTATACCCCACAACCACATCCGATTCGCCCAACGCCTGAATCGCCCTTACGGTTATATCCTCCAAGCTTCCGGGACCTATGCCCACTACAAACACCTTTCCTTTGCTCATAATTCGTTCCTATTTAATTTTACAAACACAAATATAGGCAAAAAGGCGGACATACCCGCCTTTTTACCCCAAAAATTTACAATCCTCCCCCTCAATCCTCCATGTAATTGATTCTCGTAAAAATATACCCCGGCTCAATCTCCACGCCCTTCACCATCGTCCCCTCCGCAATGTCATATACATACACGCATGGCGCCTCCGTCTGCGGGTTCACCCCAATGTAAGCCTTCCCCCCATGCACGAACGAACGCTGCGAAAACGTGCCGCTGCAATAAGGCAGCTTCTTTCCCTCATGTTCAAACTCCGTCAGCACACCCGTTTCCAGATCAAACATCGCATAATAGCAATTGTATTCATTTCCCCACCCCTCATATTTTGCATTGTCATCGCTTGTTCCCGTATGCTCCGGGTCTTGCAGGTAAAGCAACACCTTGCCGTTTCCCATGTAATCCACTGTCACAATCTTGCTTCCATGATTCCGGAAACCTTCGTAATCATCAAAAGCATACTCTCCTTTCTTTATTCTCAACAAACTGCCATACTGGCAAGTATTATCCTCTGCCCCATCGATTTTGGTATTGCAGGCAAGATACAAATTCTCATTCTCGTCAAAAAACAACTTATGCTGTCGCAATTCCCCGTATGCCGTCCCTGCCATCTCCTCTGCCCGCTCCTCCTTCACAACCGTCTCCACCGCCATCGTCTCTGCATCAATAAAAGCCACATAAAAATAAGGCGGCGCTGTCTGCTTCCTGCCGGGGTTATGCTTGAAAGCATAAATAATCTTATTATCCGAAGCCCGGTAAGCTGCCAGCCCCGAAGTCGTAAACTTCGTCACGTCATGTCTTTTATCCCCCGCTAATCCAAGCGTGCCCTCTGACAAAATACTCATGTCGTTCGCGTTCAACTTCGTCCACAGCACCTCATCCGCATCGCCATTCGCTGCAAGAATGACCAGCGTATTGTCATCCAACCACGCATGCGTATACTTGCCGGGCTCATAAGTATTCTCTCCCAACGGATACTTCGCCACGCGCTCCAACTGGTTGTTCATAATACGGTATTTGACATACCGGTCTTCATTGACGGCATCCACCGCATAATAGTACTGTCCTTTGATGATGGCAGCTTCCGTCTTGCCGAAAGTCGCCGTCGCATCATAACCTTCCCCCTTAAAAACAATCTCCTCTTGTTCCTCCAATGAATTGACATTCTTTACCAACAACGTCCCAAACCGCCCCATCGCATTCTGCTCCAACCCCACCCAAATGTCATAATGCACCACTTCTGTAGGCTCCTGTCCTCCACCAGGAACATCATCATCCTTTTTCGTTTCATCCTCCGAACAAGCCCCCATCCCCAATACCATGCACAACAACGGCATCCAAACCAATAATCCAATCTTTCTCATCGCTTAAAAATTTATTTGTGAATAAATACTCTGAATTTACACGTAAACGCCCGCCCCGGCTTCTGCAACATGAAATTGTCATACAACTTCCGGTCAAACAAATTGTCACACTCCACCGCCACGCTATACCGCCCCTCGCCCCACGAATAATCTACCCCAACCGTATGCCGGTGCTGTGTCGGTATCCTTGACTTGCTCTCCAAACTCCCGTATCCCTCCCACGTCAAAAAGAACCAATGCACATACTGATAATAATACCCCACCTTCAACCTGTCTCCCCGGCAGAACACATTCCTCGCCGCATATCCCGTCTCCACATTCCCGAAAAGCCAAGGTTTGTTCGGCACCCGGTTCTTATACGTCACACTCGGTTTCCCCTCCTCATTGAGCCTCGTCATATTCCTTGCCCGCTCGTAACTCCCGTTCGCCGTCACCCACAACCGTTCTCCCCAACGGTAACCGACTTCCCCCTCTACCCCCGCCGTCGTCACATCCTGCTCGTTCCGGTACTGCACCGTCCCATCGCTCTCCGAAAGCACCGCGCGGATATAATCCTCTGTCTTCCGGAAAAAACCATTCACCTCATACGCCAAGGTGTGCCCCGTCTCCATCTTCCAATCCCCATACACCCCGCCATTCACATTATGGCTCGTCTCCGGACGCAACGCCAAATTGGCATACACCGTCACCCCATTCCCCAATAGCTCTCTCGCCATAGGCAACCGCACCGCATGCTCATACGACCCCTTCACCGCCAACCCCATGCCGAAAGCATACCGCACCCCCAGCCCATACCCTGCATAATGCTTCGTCGCCCGCTCCGGCACCTCGTCCGAATTCGTAATCCACGACATATCCCGCTGCCGCACCTTCACATGATACACATAATCCTTCATAAAAACGCTCCCCGCCAACCGTTCCCCCAGCCATGCCCCGCTATATGAAATCCCCGTCACATGCTTTGCCAGCACATCATTCGAGGGCACAAACTCCTCATCCCGCTCGTCATACCTCCGATTGCCGCTTCGATGCAGCATATAATTCACATTCAACCGCTGCCCCGCCCCCACGGCATAATCCGCATTCACCCGCACTACCGTCAGCGGACGCACATAATGCCGTTCCTGCCGCGCCCCGCCCGTAATCTCATTCCGCGAAGTCCGCACATACGTCCCGTCCCAACGATACTTGCGGTAAGCCGTATCCACCGTCACCGACCGTTCCCACGTCTGCGACAACACCCCGTTCACCTGCAACCCCTCCGTAAGGAAATCCCTCCGGTTATACCGCACCCCCGCCTGCCACGTCTTCCCTCGCCGTTCCGCCATCCCATACACAATCGACTGAATCGAACCGCTCTGCAACTCCTTTTCTTCCTGATTATATGAAACCGACACATACAGCGCATCCGCCCAAGGCTTCCGTTCTACTCCCGCCTCCGCCTCCGCCGAGAAAGACAAAAAACCGTCATGGAAACGCCTCACATCCTGAGCCGCATACCGCCCCGCCTCCTCATCCCACAACTCCACATCCCGCATCACATAATCATTCCTCGAATAACTCACACCCGCCCCCGCCTTCACCACCAGCCCGCTTCTCGGAAACACATGCAACCCGTTTACATCCGCCACATGCGTATGGAAAGACCCCACGCTATAAGACGCATCCACATAATCCTCCTTCTCCCGCCTCGTCACCACATGCACTGCTCCACCCATCGCATCCGCCCCCAAATACGAAGGCACCACACCCTTATACACCTCAATCCGCTCCACCGTTCCCGCCGGCAACCTCCCCAACGTCATCCCTTCACCCCGCACATCCATCGGCACCTCGTCTATAAAATACCGCACGGCATTCCCCGACATCCCGTTCAACGCCAAATCCGTCTCTGCCCCCAAGCCTCCTTCCGAGCGCACCCGCACCCCTGCCATCCGGTCTACCCAGTCATTCAAATCCACCACCTCCCCCATCCGCTCCTTCACTTCCAACACTTTCGCGGCATACCCCCCCTCACGCAACTGCCTTCCCCTGCCCTTCCCCCGCACCTCTGCAGCCGCCAAGCGCACCGTATCCTCCGCCAGCCGGAAATCCACGACAACCGCCTTTCCTTCAGCCCTCACCTCCTGCCTTGCCGCAACATACCCCACAGCCGAAGCCTCCAACACATACCGCCCCGCCGGCAAGCGCAACTCATACCGTCCCTCCGCATCCGCACCTGTTCCCACACCCGCATCTGCCACACGCACCGTCGCAAACCCTACGCCATGACCTGCCCCGTCCGTCACCCTTCCCGTGACCGACACTGCCTCCTGCCCCGCCGCAACAAGCGGCAACCACAGGAAAAGCCACAATCCTGTCCTAAAAACAAATTCTTTCATACATTTCAACGTTCGCGGCTTCAATCCTCGAAAGCCTTGATTCCTCTACGGTATGGCAGGTCTTCTGACTCGCTCCGCCAACGGATGCCTTCCCGCTCCCAAACGAACAGTGGCAGAAGTCTTTCCGCTGGCTCCAATGGAGCACACAGCAACGGGCTTGTTCCGGATTCCCACCGGATTCCCTTTTCATTGCATGCCGCGAATGCCGGCACACAAAACCTATACCGCTACAAAAGTAGCAATAATTTCCCAATCCCCCGCCATTTTCCTCCAAAAAAGTCACCGGGCAAGTATGCTATTCTGACAAATTGGCTATATTTGCCGTATGGAACAAAAAGTGCAATTTCTGATTGGAGCGACAGCGTCGGGAAGCGGGAAGACGACGCTCACGCTGGGATTGTTGCGGGCTCTGCGCAAGAGGGAGCTGGTCGTGCAACCTTTCAAATGCGGTCCCGATTACTTAGACCCCAAGCACCACGAAGCGGCTGCGGGACGGGAGTCGTGCAACCTCGACACGTTCATGGCAACACCGGAGGAGGTGAAGGATGTATATGCCCGTCGGGGCACCGGGGCAGATGCCTGCGTGACGGAGGGAGTCATGGGGCTCTTCGACGGGTTCGACGGCATGCGCGGAAGCAGCGCGGAAGTGGCAACACGGCTCGGCGTGCCGGTAGTGTTAGTGGTACCTGCCCGCTCGACGGCATACACGGTGGCTGCCACACTCTACGGCTTCAAACATTTCCGCCCGGACGTACGCATCGGCGGGGTGATTTTCAACTTCGTAGGGTCGCCGTCGCATTATGCCTCGCTGGAACGCGCCTGTCGGGATGTCGGCGTGGAGGCGCTGGGTTATCTTCCCAAATGTGCGGAAATGGAAATACCCTCACGGCATTTGGGGCTAAACGTGGATATGGAATTTTGTTTTGAAGACTTTGCTGAGCGCATTGCCCGTCGGGTAGAGGAAACAGTGAACATAGGGCGCCTGCTCGAAGTCACAGCCTGCCCGTTTGAACCGGCGGAAGCAAGAAGCGTGGCAAAGCCGGGAAGCAACCTGCGCATAGCCGTGGCACGCGACGAAGCATTCAATTTCATATATGCTGAGAATTTGCGGGCATTGGAGCGGGAAGGCAAAGTGACCTTCTTCAGCCCCCTGCATGACAAAGTGCTGCCGCCGGCGGATTTCGTATACCTGCCGGGGGGGTACCCCGAATTGCATCTGAAGGAACTCGCTTGCAACACAGCGATGCTCGGAAGCGTGCGCGAATACTGCGAGGGAGGCGGCAGAATGCTGGCAGAGTGCGGGGGGATGATGTACCTCTGTGAAGCCATCCGCGACCCGGAGGGGAAAGCCTATCCAATGTGTGGTTTCCTGCCCCGCGAAGCAAGCATGGAAGGGATGAAACTGCATCTGGGCTACCGCGAAGTCCGTGTGGGAGGGCAGGCATTCCGGGGGCATGAGTTCCATTACTCGCACATCGCTCCGGGAGATGCCCCCATCGAAACAATCGGCGAAACATGGAACGCCCGCGGCAAAAAGGCAGATACCTTTATATATAGGAAAAAACGGACAGTGGCAAGCTACGTGCACTTCTACCGCGCGGGTGAGGGCTCGTTATTAGAGATAGCAAATGCAATAAACGGCAGCAATTAGCAGGACGGCAAGAAGGGAAACCCGTTCGTTGACGCAGACGGCACGGCGGTAATCAGCATACCCCACTTCGCGGTCGTGTTCACCGATATAAGGCTTCTCAACAAGCAAGCCATGGTAGACATGCGCCCCCCCGAAGCGGCAATCCAATATCCCTGCCATGGCAGACTCCGGGAAACCGGAATTAGGGCTGGCGTGCATATAACAGTTGCGGAGGATAAAGCGGAAAAGCCCCCGGCGATAAGCGACACAAGCCATCAGCAACGCCGTAATGCGGGCAGGAAAGTAATTCAAAGCATCGTCGAGACGGGCAGCGCAGCAACCGAACCGGCGGTAACGCTCATCGCGATAACCAATCATCGAGTCAAGCGTATTGACCATCTTGTAAGCCATCATGGCAGGGAAACCGCCGATGGCATAGTAAAAAAGAGGCGCAACCACTCCATCGCTTAAGTTCTCAGCCATCGTTTCGAGGACTGCCGTATAAATCTCCCTGGGCGTCAACTCAGATGTGTCGCGCCCGACAATCCACGAAAGGCGCCGCCGCCCTGCCTCCAACCCCTCCGTGCGGAGGACTCGGATGACCTCCCCCCCCTCCTGTATCAGGCTGCGATTTGCCAATCCATAGAATACAAACACCGTAGCCACCAACATATAACACCACTCCCCCCCCGCCGCCAATGCGCAATGGGCAATTCCCCAGCCCGCTGCCAGGACTGCCGCAGGATAACCGACGGCAACCGCCGCCCCTTTCCAGAAACGCCCCCGCCCCTTATTCCAATGCCGCTCCGCCCACGAAATCATCTGCCCGAAAAGCACGACAGGGTGGGGTAACCGCCGAGGGTCGCCGAAAAGCCAATCCAACAAGAAGCCTGCCGCCAACGGAACCAATACCAACGCGAGCTCCATCGGTTAAACAGATTTTGATAAGACACGTGCAGCAGCCCGGAGCCCCTCGATGAGCCACTCATTTTTCTCATCCTCCAAAGTATTGACGCGGAAATAATGCTTGCCCACCCCCCGGAAATTTGAAGCATCCCGCACCAGCACCCCATGCTCCTTCAACAGGTATTGCTTCAGCCGCGCCGAATCGAAATCCGTCTCCGTCAGGAAGAACGACGTGTGGGACGGACGGGGTCGGAAACCCGGAATACTGCCCACCTGCTCCGAAAACCGTTGCTGCCGCTCCAAAAGCAACCGCGCATCCGGCAACCCCTCCTCCCCGTGCCGGAGCAGATACTGTCCCGCCGCTATCGCCAAAGCATTCACCGACCAAGGCAGGCTGAAACGCCCCAGCCGCTTTATCAACCCCTCATTGCCCAACACATACCCCAAACGCAAACCCGGAATGGCATAACACTTCGTCATCGAGCAAACCACCAAAAGGTTTTCGCACTCCCCCAAAAGCGGGATGGCAGACTCCGCCTCCGGGGCAAAGCGGATAAAAGACTCATCCACCACGACCACCCGCTCCGGATTGTCCAGCAACAGCGCACGGATTTCCCTTGCCTTCCAGACGCGCCCGTCCGGATTGTTCGGGTTGCAGACAAACAGCAAATCCCCCCCCGCAGGCACCACCGGCTGTTCCCACAAAGGCACAAACTCCAGCTCATGCCCGTACATCCGGCACGCATCCTCATACTCCGTAAAAGAAGGCACCGGCAAAACCGTCCTTCCCCCCGCAAACGCATGGGCAATAAGATAAAACAACTCCGTAGCCCCGTTCCCTGCCAGCACATTCTCCGGCAGCACCCCGTGGTAAAAAGCCGCTGCCTCCCGGAAAGCCCCCGCATCTGGCTCCGGATAATGCCCGATGGCACCCAAATGCCCCTTCAAATAACCCAGCAACCCCTCCATATCAGCCCCATACCACACATTCGTCGAGAAATTCGCCCTCACCTCATACCCCGACCGGTACAAATCGTCTCCATGCCCATGTATCATAACAACCTCCTTTACTCTTTCAACGTCCTATATATATAATCCATATCCAAAGCCTCCCGCACCCGTTCTGCCAACAAATCATATTGCTGCTCCTTATATTCTGCATACGTGCGTTCCGGGCTCAATCCGCCCCCCTCCCCGACAGCCAACTCGTCCAGCACCGCCCGGTTATCCAATATCCCGTGCATATAAGTCCCCCAGCACCGCTCGTCACGCCAACACCCCTCCGTCCCCCCGTCCGCCAGCACATTCAAAGGCTCCACCACCCCATCCCCCTCCACGCGCGTCTCCCCCATGTGGATCTGGTACCCCCGGCACCCCCACGCCGCATTTCCCCGGAACAGGAAATCACTCTGGCACACCACCTTCTCCCTCCCCATCACCGTCACCACCGGCAGCAGCCCGATTCCCTCCACCGACTCCCGGCTCCCCTCCACATGCAACGGGTCTTCCACCCGCAACCCCAACATCTGGTACCCCCCGCAAATCCCCACGACCCGCTTCCCCCGCCGGTACGCCTCCCGCACAAGCTCCGCCGTCCCCCTCCGCTGCAAATACTCCAAATCCCCAATCGTATTCTTCGTCCCCGGCAAAACCACCACATCCGCAGCCTCCAGCCCCTCTGCCTCATCCGTATAATACACATGGAAACGCCCGTCAAACTCCAGCGCATCGAAATCCGTAAAATTCGAAATATGCTGCAGCGGCACAACCGCCACATTCACCTTTTCCCTCCGCGGGCGCCTCTCCTTCTGCGCCAACGACATCGAATCCTCCTCCGGGATATGCACATCCCGCAACGCAGGCACAACCCCCACCACCGGCACCCCCGTCAGCTTCTCCATCATCCTCCTCCCCTCCTCAAAAAGCGATACATCCCCCCGGAACTTATTAACAATCACCCCCCTCAACAACCTCCTCTGCCTCTCCGGCAAAAGCATAACCGACCCGTACACCGCCGCAAACACCCCTCCCCGCTCAATATCCGCCACCAAAAACGTCCTCGCGTCCGCCGCCTCCGCCATCCGCATATTCGTAATATCCCGCTCCCTCAAATTCAGCTCCGAAATACTCCCCGCCCCCTCCAGCACCACCGGGCTATACCGCTCCTCCAGCCGGCGGTAAGCCGCCAACGCTCTCTCCCACAGCCCCTCCTTATTCTCCTTCCGGAAATAATCCTGTGCCGACATATTCCCCGCCGGCTTCCCCTCCACCACCACCTGTGACACCGAATCACCCACCGGCTTCAACAACACCGGGTTCATATCCGTATCCGGCACAATCCCGCATGCCTCCGCCTGCACCGCCTGCGCCCTCCCAATCTCCCCGCCCCCCGGCGTCGAATACGAATTAAGTGCCATATTCTGCGACTTAAAAGGCGCAGGCGCATACCCGTCCTGCTTGAAAATCCTGCACAACCCCGTGCACAACAGGCTCTTCCCCACATCCGACCCCGTGCCCACCAACATAATCGGTCTCAATCTTTCCATCACATTCCTTTTTTATATAAAAAATCCTTCCACCGCTCCTCCTCCCCTCCCCCCTTCGCCACCTCGCAACGCGCCATCACAAACAACAAATCCGACAACCTGTTCACAAACCTCAGCACCACCCCCGGCACCTCGTCCTCCCTGTTCAGCGTCCACAACCTCCTCTCCGCCCTTCTCGCCACCGTCCTCGCCACATGGCACTGCGCTGCCGCCACCCCTCCTCCCGGCAACACAAAACATCCCGACGGCTGCCCCATTTCCCTCTCCAGCCGGTCAATCTCCCTCTCGCACCACACATCCAGCCCCTCATCCAGCACATTCGGATTCCTCCCCCGCAACTCCGCCGGCGTAGCCACCTGCGACATCACCGCCATCAAAGCCTCCTGCACCCGCTTCAGCATCCCCTGCCACTCATGCCCATCCCCCAGCAGCGCCCTTAGCAATCCAATGTGCGCGTTCAGCTCATCCAACGCCCCGTTCGTTTCAATCCTCACATCATCCTTCTCCACCCGTCCTCCCCCATGGATGCCCGTCCGTCCCCCGTCACCGCTTCGTGTATATATCCTCATAGCCATAACCTTTAAAACATCATTCATTACTATTCCATCGCTTGCAAAAATACAAAAATCCCCCCAACAATCCAACCTCCTCCCCTGAAATATATCACATAAGTTGCTCCTACGTTCCTCCTTGTCTCCCACAAGGTTACCCGTAGGTTCCCATAAGGTTGCCATATCCTCAGATATGGGAAGTATATGGCAACCTTGTGGCAATCTTGTGGGAAACTATGCTTAAACTATGAGCAAAAGCGGATGGAAAATTTTATTGAAATTTTTCTGGATAAAATATTTTGACCAAACAAATACATTATTTATATTTGTACCAAATAACTTTGAGTTGTACGCAAAAACAAATAAAAATGATTATACAAACAAGCAAATTCTGGACATTTAAAGGGAAGCTGAAAGACTTGGTAATCTACCAATGCAACGGACAAACTTATGCCCGAAGAAAACCGGACAAAGAAAAATTTGTCATCCCCGAAGGAGTAAAAAAGCAGCAGGAGCGGATAGCAGGCGTTGCGGCATTGTACCAGGCGGCAAAGAAAGCGCAGCTCCATGAATTTTGGCAGCAAGCCGCAAAGGGAAGCGGACAGACGGGCTATAATTTGTTCGTCAAATGCAACATCAAAGGCTTTACAGGAGAGGGAAAAGTGAGCGACTTCCGCAAAATCGCCCTGACCATAGGGAATCTGCAACTGCCGGACGACCTGCACCTCACCCGGGCGGGCGAACAGGAATGGAGGCTGACCTGGAACAACGACACGCCCTACCCGGAGTGCAGCCCCGACGACCAGGTGAGGGCGGTAGTCATGCGGGACAAAGAACGGTTTTCGGTTATCGTGCCAGAATTTGAATGTGCGAGACGCGGCGAATGTGAAACACGCATCCGCCTGCCCCCGGAACTACAGGAATACAGGCACCTGTTCGTCTATTTCTGCTCGGCGGACGGGACACGCACAAGCTGGAGCAGGTATTTTGAAATAGCTTAATTTGAAATTTAAATAATAAATATTATGAATATTATTGCATTGGCGATTGTAGAATCGCCCGTATTCTCGAAGATGAAAAAGTCCTACGGCACAGTGACGCTGTACCGCCTGAAAGGACAGAACGTGATGCGCGAGCGCACCACGGAAGTGAAGAACCCGCGCACGCTGCCCCAACAGAAGCAACGGAAGGCATTCCCGACGATAGTGGAACTGGGGTCGCTGCTCTCGGCAGCACTGGAAATCGGCTACCCGAACTGCCCGCAACGATGCACGCCGGAGAACTATTTCGTAAGCCTGAACAAGGGAGCCGTGACGGTGAGCGACGAGCTGGAGGCAAGCATCGACTATCCGAACCTCATCATCTCGAAGGGCAGCCGGGCTGTCGCGAAGCAGATGAGCGTCACGGCGGATGCGGAGGCACACCTCCTGACGTTCAGCATCACCGAGCCGCAGGGCATCGTTTCGCACAGCAAGGGCGACGACGTGTATTACGCCGTGGTGCTGGAAACGAACCTGCAGGAGATGGCAATGGAGGCGCTGGGCGAACGGGATGCAATGGAAGCGACCACGATGACGCTCCCGGACACGTGGGACATGGAGGCGCTGGCAGTCTATGTGTTCACGACCTCGCAAAACGGTAAGCAGGCTTCCAAGTCGGTGTACCTGGAGGTGCAGGCTTCCTGACCCGCCCGAAAGCACAAAGGGCATGAAAGAGAGAGGCTTCCTCAGTGTTGAGGAAGCCTCTCTTTTGGAGGTCGGTAGCAGAGTCGAACTGCTTTACACGGTTTTGCAGACCGTTGCCTAACCCTTCGGCCAACCGACCCTTTTGTCTTAATTGCGCTGCAAAGTTAATCGAATTTTATATACCGGCAAAATTATTGGCAAATTATTTTTCCAAAGTGACGCTTGTGCATTTGATTTTCCCGCCCAAAGGGGGATTCATCTTGGAAATCTTGATGCGGGCATACTCCAATTGCGGGAAATGCAGGTACAAGGCATCCAGTATCCGCTTGCCCACATGCTCCAACAGGTGCGAGGGCTTCATCATTTCGCGGGCAATGATTTCGTATGCCGTCTGGTAGCTCAAGGCATCGGCGATTTGGTCGCTTTCAGCCGGACGGCCGCAAGCGTAATGCAAGCGGGCATTCACAACAAACTTATTGCCTACGGTCTGCTCTGCTTCGAAGCAACCGTGGTAAGCGAAAAACTCCATATCCTCGATTTCTATTATTCCAGTCATGTCGCAGTGTGTTTACAAATCCATTTTTCCTGTGTTTTCTAACGTATGGATAAAATGAAAGGGTTGGTTGCCCAACCCTTAATCATTTACTAACTACTAACCTAAACCATACAAACTTATGAAAAACAATCTTTTTTAAAGACACTGCAAAGGTAGGGAGATTTTTGATTCATCCTACGATTTAAGTGTTAAATTGCATTTATCGCAGCGTTAAATTACACAACTACATCTATTTCAATAGATTCCGTCATTATAATAAAATCCCATCGCATCCGAAAGGCTGTTTTCGCATTGCAAATAAAAGCGATTTCCAACAGATTTCAAAAAATAAAATCACAAATCGGAGCCGCTTATTTATTTTCTCACGGAAAACCACTACTTTTGTAGAATGGCAAACAGATAGTGCCGTTTATTTATTATGGAAGATTTACAAGCAATTAAACAACGGTTTGAAATCATTGGCAATGCGCCGGGATTGAACCGGGCGATTGATATAGCGATGCAAGTGGCGCCGACGGATTTGTCTGTGCTGATTACAGGCGAAAGCGGGGTGGGGAAGGAAGTATTTCCCCGCATCATACATGCTTTCAGCGCACGCAAGCATGCCACATATATTGCCGTAAACTGCGGCGCAATACCGGAAGGCACGATTGATTCCGAGCTTTTCGGACATGAGAAAGGGGCTTTCACAGGCGCTGTGAGCGACCGGAAAGGTTACTTTGAAGTGACAGACGGGGGAACGATTTTTCTGGACGAGGTGGGAGAGTTGCCCCTGCCCACGCAAGCACGCCTGCTACGGGTATTGGAAAGCGGGGAATTTATCCGGGTAGGGTCGTCCAAAGTGCAAAAGACGAATGTGCGTGTCATTGCTGCCACCAATGTCAATATCCCAGAAGCGGTGAAAAACGGCAAATTCAGGGAAGACCTTTATTACCGGTTGAATACCATTCCCATAGCCATTCCGCCCTTGCGGGAGAGGCAAGAAGACATTCCGCTTTTGTTCCGGAAGTTTGCAGCCGATTTTGCCGAAAAATACCGCATGCCTGCTATCCGCCTGACGGAAGAGGCGGTGGAAGTATTGAAGACGTTTCGTTGGCCCGGCAACGTGAGGCAATTGAAGAACGTTGCGGAACAGATTTCCATCATTGAGCAGGAGCGTTCGGTGGATGCCTTGACTTTAAAAAAGTACCTCCCGCTCCATGAACCGATGTTGCCGGCATTGACCGGCGTCCATGAGCAGGGGGAAGCCAATTTCGCATCAGAGCGGGAAATCCTTTACAAAATCCTCTTTGACATGCGGAAGGATGTCAATGATTTGAAGCAATTAGTCTATAGCCTGATGCAGAATGCCCCGGCACAACAGCCCCCACAAGAAGCAAGCACATCGCTGGTGTTGCGGAAAATGTATGAGGAGCATCCGACCGAACTGGCTTCATTCACTTCCCCCCTTCAGGCTTCCCCGCATTCGCGACTGGAAGACCCCATCCAACCCGATGATGCGGTCATTGAAGAATCGTTGTCCATAGAAGAGAATGAAAAGGACCTAATCATCAAAGCACTCAAGAAAAACCACAACAAGCGGAAACTTGCCGCCAAAGATTTAAAGATTTCCGAGCGGACACTTTATCGGAAATTGAAGGAATACCATATAGATAATTAGACATCCTAAAAGAATAGAAATGGCAAAAGGAAAACTGATAGGAATCGCGATTGCACTCGTTTTGTGTTGTGCGGCATGCAGGTTGGTCGGCGTGACAGTGACCTATAATATGACCGGTGGTTCGTTAGACCCGGCGATCAAAACATTTTCCGTGGACTATTTCCCGAACAAGGCGCCATTGGTTATGCCCACCTTAAGCGACACGTTTACGGAGAAACTTACCGAATATATCCGCCAAAAGACCGGATTGACCCAATTGACGGACAACAACGGGGACATTCGCTTCGAAGGGCAAATTGTCGAGTATTCACAACGCCCGATGGACATTACTTCTACCGAAGTCGCCACCTCCAACCGATTGACCATCGGCATCCGAGTGAAGTATACCAATATGATTGACGATACGTTTGATTTTTCAAGTACTTTTTCCAGCTATGTAGACTACTCTACCGACGTGGATTTCAACTCCGTCGAAGAAAGCCTGATTGAAGAAATCTTGGACGACATTCTTGAAGACATATATAATAAAGCCATTGTCAATTGGTAAAAGATGAGAAACGACAGGATGGTATATTTGCTGCAATGCCCGGGAAAAATCAAAGCCGCGGAAATGGACGACTTGAAAAAGCTCATCCAACAATACCCCTATTTTCAAGCAGCACGCCTTCTGTACCTGAAAGCACTTTACCTGTCGGCAAGGGAAGATTTCCACAAAGAATTGAAAGAAAGCACCATTCACCTTTCTGACCGCAAACAGTTGCTCCGTTACCTTTATCGCACCCAAGGCGACAAAGTCGCTTCCGCTGATACCAGTGAAGACGCTTTCTCTTTCTCTACGCAGGTCATGCGTCATGCCGATTCGGGAAGCAGCCAACCGACTGAAGGGCATGTACAAGAAATTCCGTTTGTCATGTCCCTCAATTTGGAATGGGAAGACAGCGAAGAAAACGTCGACACTGACAATGCACAAGAAGCAAGACAGCAAAAAGATTTGTTGATAGAGCAATTCATCAAAACCAATCCCGGCATACCCAAGATAACGGGAACAGCCGACGAAATGGCAGATTTATCTCAAGACAATCCCTACCGAAAAGACGAATTATTCAGTGAAACGCTTGCCAAAATATACGTCCGGCAACATTTATATGAAAAAGCGATTGAAACTTATCGTAAATTAAGTTTGAAATATCCGGAAAAAAGTATTTACTTTGCACACCGAATTGAAGAATTAAAGGAAAACATGAATAAACAAAAATAATTATGTACACAGCAATTTCTGTTTTAGTATTCATTATCTGTCTGTTATTGATACTGATTGTATTAGTCCAGAACTCCAAGGGAGGCGGTCTGGCATCGTCATTTGCGTCTTCAAACCAAATTATGGGAGTTAGAAAAACGACTGACTTCTTGGAAAAAGCCACTTGGACGTTGGCAGGGGCAATGATGGTATTATGCGTATTGGCTGTATTTTTCATTCCGCGCGGGGAACAAAGCGGCAAATCTGCCATTGAGAGCCAAATCAATTCCCAACCGGTACAGCAAAGCATTCCTTCATTTCCGGGAGTAAGCGGAAATGAAACACCAGCTGAGACTACTACGGAAGTTCCGGCTGAATAATCAGACACGAAGTTTACATCTAAAAATGTCAGTATGTCAGACATACTGACATTTTTGTTATCTGCCTGTCACATTCCTATCACATGCCACCAAAGCATCAGTCAATTTCACAACACACATTTTCAAGTGTTTACAAGATTCCCTATTATCTTCTGTCTTTTCGTTTCCTCCTTTGGCACGAAATATGATAAGACAAGAAGCGTGAATTGAAGAATTTGAAAATAAATATAAACTAAAAACTTAATATTATGACACTGAAGACCGTTCTTAACAAAGTGATTGTTGAGCCTGTGGAAGCAGAGACCGTAACCAAGGGAGGCATTATCATCCCTGACACTGCTCAAGAAAAACCTCAAAAAGGTACAGTTATCGCAGTAGGTAAAGGAAAAGCCGATGAACCGATGGAAGTAAAGGTGGGCGATGTAGTATTATTCGGCAAATATTCCGGCACGGAATTACACATCGACGACAAAAAATATTTGGTAATGAACCAAAGCGATATTTTAGTGATTATGTAAAGATTTAAAAGTTAGAACACTATGGCAAAAGAAATAAAATTCAATATTGAAGCTCGCGACGCCATGAAAAAAGGCGTTGACGAATTGGCAAATGCAGTAAAAGTAACTCTCGGACCGAAAGGACGTAATGTTGTAATCGAAAAAAAATTCGGCGCTCCCCATATCACCAAGGATGGTGTAACGGTAGCAAAAGAAATCGAATTGGCTGACCCGTATGCCAACATTGGCGCGCAAATGGTCAAGGAAGTGGCTTCCAAAACCGGTGATGATGCAGGTGACGGCACAACTACTGCAACTATTCTGGCACAATCCATCATCAATGTCGGTTTGAAAAACGTGACTGCCGGAGCTAACCCTATGGAGTTGAAAAGAGGTATCGACAAAGCCGTGGCTGCTGTTGTAAAACACTTGGAAACTCAAAAAGAAGTTGTGGGCAACAATTTCGAAAAGATTCGCCAAGTAGGTCGTATCTCAGCCAATGACGACGAGACCATCGGCAACCTGATTGCTGAAGCCATGGAGAAAGTAGGCGTTGAGGGCGTCATCACTGTAGAAGAGGCTAAAGGTACTGAAACGGAGGTAAAAACAGTAGGCGGCATGCAATTCGACCGTGGCTACATTTCTCCGTATTTCGTTACCGACAGCGAAAAGATGGTTTGTGAATTTGAGAATCCCTATATCTTGCTGTATGACAAGAAAATCTCTTCCATGAAGGAATTGCTCCCGATTCTCGAACCCGTTGCACAATCCGGCCGCGCTCTGGTTATCATTGCAGAGGACGTAGAAAATGAGGCATTGGCAACTCTCGTAGTCAACCGGTTGAGAGGTTCTTTGAAAATTGCTGCCGTAAAGGCACCGGGCTTCGGAGACCGCCGGAAAGAAATGTTGGAAGACATTGCCATCCTGACGGGTGGTTTGGTAGCCTCAGAAGACAAGGGCATGAAATTGGAAAACTTGACCATTGATATGCTCGGTCGCGCTGAAAAGATTACCATCGACAAAGAGAACACCACTATCGTAAAAGGTGCAGGCAAGAAAGAATTTATCCAAGAGAGAATCGAGCAAATCAAGAAATTGATTGAAAACACCACTTCTGATTACGACAAAGAAAAACTGAAAGAGCGTTTAGCTAAATTGTCAGGCGGAGTTGCCGTGCTTTACGTCGGTGCTGCTTCTGAAGTGGAAATGAAAGAAAAGAAAGACCGTATCGACGACGCTTTGCATGCAACCCGTGCAGCCAGCGAAGAAGGTATTGTCCCCGGCGGTGGCGTCGCCTATATCCGTGCACAAGCTGCTTTGGAAGGGTTGAAAGGAGACACTGAAGACGAAACGACCGGTATCGAAATCATCCGTCGTGCCATTGAAGAACCGTTGCGCCAAATCGCTTTCAATGCAGGCGTAGAAGGTGCAGTAGTCGTTCAGAAAGTGCGCGAAGGCAAAGGCGACTTCGGATATAATGCACGCAAAGATGTATTCGAGGATTTGAAAGCTGCCGGCGTTATCGACCCGAAGAAAGTAACCCGTGTTGCTCTGGAAAATGCAGCTTCCATTGCCGGAATGTTCTTAACTACCGAATGTGTTTTGGTAGAAGAGAAGAAAGAAGAACCCGCAGCTCCTGCCATGGGTGGCGGCATGCCAGGCATGATGTAAAAACAGCAATAACATCACATACCCAAGGGGGTATCCGATTCATTTCGGGTACCTCCTTTCTTTTTGCCCGCTACGGTTTCCGTAATTGCGTTAATTTATTTAATTTTACGCCCAAAATATAGACCCTTAAAATCGAGTCAAAATGAATTACGGTATTTTCGAATTGCTAAAGCTCATTGGTTCCTTAGGCGTATTTTTGTATGGTATGAAATTAATGAGCGAAGCACTGCAAAAAGTTGCAGGCGAGCGCATGCGGCGGATTCTCTCTGCCATGACCTCCAATCGCGTAAAAGGCGTTATCACAGGTATTCTCATCACTGCCATCATCCAAAGCAGCTCTGCGACAACAGTCATGGTAGTCAGTTTTGTCAACGCCGGATTGCTTAACTTGGTCGAATCCATTGGAGTCATCATGGGAGCAAATGTCGGCACCACCGTGACTGCCTGGCTTATCTCCATCCTCGGCTTCAAAATCAGCATGGCGGAAATCTCCTTGCCACTCATCGGGCTTTCCCTCCCCCTCCTTTTCTCCGGCAAACGCTCCCGCAAAAGCTGGGGAGAATTGATTATCGGCTTTGGGTTGCTTTTCATCGGCTTGGAATTTCTCAAAAACTCCATGCCCAACTTGAATGAAAACCCCGAAATGTTCACTTTCCTGCAAAGATACACTGACCTCGGTTACGGTTCCTACATCCTCTTTATGCTCATAGGTACTGTACTGACCATCCTCATCCAATCCTCTTCCGCCACCATGGCACTGACACTTGTCATGTGTGCAAACGGCTGGATTGACTTCGGGATTGCCGCTTCCATGGTGCTTGGAGAAAACATCGGCACCACCGTCACAGCCAACCTTGCCGCCATGGTTGCCAACACCGCCGCCAAGCGGGCAGCTTTCGCCCATTTCCTTTTCAATGTTTTCGGAGTCGCATGGGTGCTTTCCATTTTCCCTGTTTTCCTCCATTGGATTGAACGGCTAAGCGTCTTCCTCGGTATCGGCGATCCGGCAACCAGTGTTGAAGCGATGCCTATGGCATTGTCTTTATTCCACACCACTTTTAACATATCCAACGTACTAATATTAATTTGGTTTACCAAACTCATCGCCCGCATTGTCACCCGCATCATTCCCATGCGCGAAACCAACAATGATGTCTTTACACTTAAGCATATCAAAATCGGGCTCCTCTCCACTCCCGACTCCTCTCTCTTTCAAGCACAGCAAGAAATCATGCTCTACGGCAAAAATACAGAGAGCATGTTCCACAAAGTGACAGAGTGCCTCGAACTCCCCAATAAAGAATTTGAAAAACAATTCCCCTCTCTCGAAAAAATGGAGGATGAAAGTGATAATGTAGAAGTGGAAATCGCCCACTACTTGACCAAAGTGTCTGAATCGAAAATGTCCACAGAAAACTCCCAACGCATCCGTGCTATGTTCAAAATTGTGTCGGAGATTGAAAGCATTGCCGACTCCTCTCTCAACGTCGCTAAAGCCATCAACCGCCGCAACGAGCAACATGTCATCTTCCCGCCGGAACTGGCAACCAAACTACAACACATGTTTGCCCTCGTCGAAGATGCCCTAAACACCATGTGTACCAATCTCAGCATGGAATACCGCGAAGTCAATGCAAAAAAAGCATACGAACTGGAACAAGCCATCAATGACTATCGCACCATCCTGAAACAAGAGCACCTCATCGCCATTGAGGAAAAACGCTACGACTATTCTACTGGCATCCTTTACAACGACATATTCTCCGAATGTGAAAAAATCGGCGACTATGCCATCAATGTCACGCAGGCAATTAAAGAAATCGGACACGAAGAATAACAAAAATAATTTATACATTCGCAAATCAAAAAAATAAAGATATTTACATTATGGCACAAGAAGATGTTTTCAAAAAATTAGTGGCACACTGCAAAGAATATGGCTTCGTATTCCCCTCCTCCGATATTTACGATGGGCTGGGGGCAGTATATGACTATGGACAATACGGTGTAGAACTCAAAAACAATATCAAACGCTATTGGTGGGAATCCATGGTGCGTTTGCATGAAAACATTGTCGGCATCGACTCTGCAATTTTCATGCACCCCACAATCTGGAAAGCCTCCGGACATGTCGACGCTTTCAACGACCCGCTCATCGACAACAAAGATTCTAAAAAAAGATACCGCGCCGACGTCCTCATTGAAGACCAAATCGCCAAATACGACGAAAAAATAGAGAAAGACATCGCTAAAGCCCGCAAACGCTTTGGTGACTCCTTCGACGAAGCACTTTTCCGCCAAACCAACCCTCAAGTCGCCGAACATATCCGGAAACGCGATGCCCTCCACGAAAGGATGACACAAGCCCTCAATGCCAACGACCTCGGCGAATTACGACAAATCATCCTTGATGAAAATATTGTATGCCCCATCTCCGGCACCTGCAATTGGACTGAAGTGCGCCAATTCAATCTCATGTTCGCCACCGAAATGGGCTCCACCGCCGACGGGGCAAGTAAAATCTACCTCCGTCCCGAAACGGCGCAAGGCATATTCGTCAACTTCCTCAACGTCCAGAAGACGGGACGCATGAAAATCCCCTTCGGCATTGCTCAAATTGGCAAAGCCTTCCGCAACGAAATCGTGGCACGGCAATTTATCTTCCGCATGCGCGAATTTGAACAAATGGAAATGCAATTCTTCGTCCGCCCCGGCAGCGAACTCGAATGGTTCAAAAAATGGAAGGAAACCCGCATGAAATGGCACCAATTACTTGGTTTCGGGTCTGAAAACTACCGTTTCCACGATCACGAAAAACTTGCCCACTACGCCAATGCCGCCACAGACATCGAATACCGTTTCCCCTTTGGATTCAAAGAAGTGGAAGGCATCCATTCCCGCACGGACTTCGACCTTTCGCAGCACCAAAAGTTCTCTGGTAAGAAAATACAATATTTCGACACCGAGCTCAACGAGTCCTATGTGCCTTATGTCATTGAGACTTCCATCGGCGTAGACCGTATGTTCCTGCAAATCATGTCCGCCGCCTACTGCGAAGAAGACCTATCAAAAGACGGCAAACAAGACTCTCGCGTCGTACTCCGTTTGCCGGCAGCCCTTGCCCCGGTCAAAATGGCAATCATGCCCCTCGTAAAAAAAGACGGGCTTCCCGAAAAAGCCCGAGAAATACTCGACATGGTGAAATTCGACTTCAACTGCCAGTATGACGAGAAAGACTCCATCGGTAAACGCTACCGCCGCCAAGATGCCATCGGTACCCCTTACTGCATCACCATTGACCACCAGACCCTGGAGGACAATGCCGTCACCATCCGCGACCGCAATACTATGCAACAGGAGCGCGTTCCCATCGACCGCCTCCTCGGAATCCTCAAGGAGAAATGCGACCTGCAAACCCTCCTGCGGAAGCTCCCGGAATAGCCCCCTCGCCGCCAAGGCATCTCCATGGCACCTCCATAGGCTTTCCATGGCATCTGCACCCTTCCTCCGGATATCTTCGGGGTTTTCTCTAGGTTTTCTCTACTCTGGAGTAGAGAAAATGTAGAGAAAACCTAGGCAAAATACGGGCAAAGGGTGCAGATGCCATGGAGATACCATGAAGATGATATGAAGGCAACATCAAGTCAACTTTTCTCAAGGAAAGACAAAGGCACGCCAAAAAAAGGGCTGTGCCCCAATGCTCTTTTATCCCCCTCCCCCTTTCGGGGTGCTCCCCCTCAATGAGGGGGAGAGTTTGAAAGGCAGCGCACACAAAAAAACCGCGCACGGAGCAATGGCTTACCCCGCGCGCAGTCCTCTGTATATACTGGTAAAACTAAATCCTTATTTAATCAGTCCTTTGTCGAATTTCTCTTTCACCTTGACAAGCATGTCATCGGTCATGGCTTTGAGGTCGTATTTCGGAGCCCAGCCCCATTCCTCGCGGGCACAAGTGTCGTCCATGCTGTTCGGCCAACTGTCAGCGATAGCTTGCTTAACAGGGTCGATTTCGTAAGTCATCTTGAAATCAGGCAGGTGCTTACGGATTTCAGCAGCTATTTGCTCCGGTTCGAAACTCATAGAAGCAATGTTGAAACTATTGCGGTGCTTCAGTTTTTTCGGATCGGCTTCCATCAATTCCACTACAGCGTTCAAGGCATCAGGCATGTACATCATGTCCATATAAGTACCTTCCTTCACGTTGCAAACAAAAGAGCCTTTACGAATGGCATCGTAATAAATATCTACAGCATAGTCCGTCGTGCCACCGCCAGGCAAGGTAACATAAGAAATCAAGCCAGGGAAACGCACACTGCGGGTATCCACTCCGAAACGGTTAAAGTAATAATCGCTCAGCAATTCGCCGGTTACTTTGCAAACACCGTAGATTGTCGTATTCGAGCGTTGCAACGTATCCTGCGGAGTCTTGTCTTTCGGGGTATCTTTGCCGAAAGCACCGATGGAACTCGGCGTGAAAACAGCACAATTGTTGTCCTTTGCAATATAGAGCGAATTGGTCAATGCGCCAATGTTAATATCCCATGCCAATTTCGGATTTTTCTCGCCTGTTGCAGACAACAGGGCTACCAAGTTGAAAATTGTGTCAATGCCATATTTCTTCACAATAGCAGCGTATGCTTCTCCGTCCAAGGCGTTCAACGGCTCGAAAGGACCGGCTTCAGCCAAAGCACGACACTTTTCAGCGTTGATATCAGAAGCAACCACATTATTGTTGCCATAAATAGACCTCAAGTGAGGAACCAATTCCGAGCCGATTTGCCCACCGGCTCCAATGATTAATATCTTTTTCATCACAGTTTTATTTAAATTCAAAAACACTGCAAAGGTAACCATTAAAAAGCTAACAATGAACGCAGAGAGGGGATTATTTTCGCCCCTTAACCAAAATTTATGAGTCCCTCGTTCTCCAGGGACTCATAATATTTGTCTATGAGCAGGTTGGGCTGTTTGTAGGCATTCACTGCCAGACGGTCACAGCGTTCGTTTTCCGGGTTATCCGCATGTCCTTTTATCCAGACAAAGCGCACGTTATGCTTGCGGTAAACTTGGAGAAAACGGCTCCACAAGTCCGGGTTTTTCTTGCCTTTGAAACCTTTTTTCTCCCAACCAAACACCCAGCCTTTCTCCACGGCATCGACCACATAACGCGAGTCAGAATAGACAGTCACGTCCATACCGGGGTAACGCAGAGCTTCCAGCCCGAGAATGACCGCGAGCAGTTCCATGCGGTTATTTGTCGTGCGCCGGAACCCGAATGCCAGTTCTTTACGAAGCGTCCCCGCCTTGAGCACCACGCCCAAGCCTCCCGGTCCCGGGTTCCCGCTTGCCGCACCGTCAGTATAGATGATTACCTGATATGCCATACTCTCTCGTTTATTCTGCATCCAATTCCAATACAGCCCCCCTGATGCCTTTGGCTGAAGCCTCGAAACGAATCTTACCGCCTTCCTCCGACGACTGCACAATGGCAGTCAGCATACCGCTAAAAAGAGGCATCTCCGGCTTATGGAACAAATAAGTGCAAGTCGGGTCGCCATTAGCTGCAGCACGGTATGTGCCGGCACCTTTTACCTTAAAGCGAATGAGATTCGCAGCCTCCGGGCAAAGATTCCCCGCCTCGTCCACCACCTTCACGGTGATAAAAGCCAAATCACGCCCATCTGCCTTCAGCGTAGTACGGTCGGCACACAGCTCAATGCGGTAAGGCTTGCCTGCCGTATGGATTTCACGCTCGGCAACAGGCTTGCCTTCTGCATCGTAAGCCACTACCTTCAGCGTGCCCGGCTCATATTTCGTATCCATCCACATCAGCCGGTAGCGTTTCTGTCGCTCAAAAGCGTTCAAGGCATCCTTATCACCGCTATCCTGAACCTTCACGGAGAGGTCTTTCGTGCGCTTGCCTTGGCTCTTGCCGTTAATGAATAATTCGGCAGAAGGATAATTCGTGTAGACAAATACCGGTGTCACTTCCCCCTCGCGCCCTTCCCAATTCCAATGAGGCAGGATATGGAGGGTTTCTTCTTCCGGATTCCAGAAACTACGGTAAAGGTAGTACAAATCTTTGGGGATACCTGCCAAATCGACAATCCCGAAAAGGGAACTATGGCTTGGCCAATCCGAATAATAAGGTGTCGGTTCGCCCAAGTAGTCAAAACCTGTCCATACAAATTCTCCCATGCACCAAGAATAATCCTCGTACTGGATAAAATGGTCTTCCGGGAGACATCCCCACCCCACATGGTCTACACCATACGAAGAAGCCTGGTGGTCATCATATTTGTGCATCACGCGCCGCTCCAGCGGGAACTTATAAATACCCCGCGAACTGAGGGCAGAAATCGTCTCAGCCCCCAACACCAACTGCTGCGGCAGAAGCTCATAAGCTTTGGGGTAAAGCCCCGGATGGTAATTCAGCCCCACAATATCCATCACGGATGCAAAACCGTTACTCACAACGCCCTCTACGTTATTCATGCCTTGGGTCACCGGACGGGTAGGGTCTTCGCGATGGCAAATGTCCCGGAGGAAACGGGCAATCTGGTTACCACCCCTCACGCCTTGCTCCGGAATCTCATTGCCAATGCTCCACATCACCACGCAAGGATTGTTACGGTAATGACGCACGAGATTCACCAAATCCTTCTCCGCCCATTCATCAAAGAGCAAATTGTAACCGTTCTGACACTTAGGCTGCGCCCATTCGTCGAAAGACTCTGCCATCATCATGATGCCCATCTCGTCGCAAGCATCGACCAACTCCGGCGCCGGCATATTATGGGACGTGCGGATGGCATTGCACCCCATATCCTTCAAGATGCGCAGCTGCCGCTCAATGGCAGCCTTATTTACCGCCCCGCCCAGAGGTCCCAAATCGTGATGCAGGCACACGCCCCGGAAAATCGTCTTCTCCCCGTTCAGGAAAAAACCCTTGCCGGGAATAACCTCAATGGAACGGATGCCGAAACGGGTCTTATACTCATCCTTCAATGTCTCACCCTCATACAGGCGAGACACCGCCGTATACAACGCCGGCGTCTCCGGACTCCACAGCATCGGCTCCTTCACCACCAACTCTTGCTCAAATACGTCGTAATCACAAGTCCGCAACACCGTCTCTGTTCTCGCCACCGTATTGCCCCTGCCGTCTACCAAGATGGTCGAAAGCCGATAATCATCTGCCAGGCTACCCATCGGACGAACAACAGAAGTTTTCACATTCACCTTCGCGTACTCCTCGTTCACCATCGGCGTTGTCACCTGCGTTCCCCACACAGGCACATGCACATCCTCCGTCACGATTACATGCACATTCCTGTAAATGCCAGCCCCTGGATACCAACGTGACGATTCCGGCAAATTCTCCAACCGCACCGCCAACGTATTCTCATCCTTCCCATTCACCAAATCCGTCACATCAAAAAAGAATGAATTATAGCCGTATGGCCAATACCCCGCTTCCTTGCCATTGACATACACCCGGGCATGGCTCATCGCCCCGTCGAAAAGCAGCGTCACGCGCTTGCCCTCCTCGTAGGACGGTACGCTGAATTGCGTCCTGTACCAGCCCACTCCCACAAAAGGCAGCCCCCCCGTACGTCCGGCATGCTCCGTAGCCTCCGTCTGCCCGTCCTGCACAATTGCCACATTCTGCACGTCGTTCTTCGGGCTGAAAGGACCATAAATCGCCCAGTCGTGCGGCACCGTCACCTGCTGCCACCGGCTATCATCAAACGTCACATTCACAAACTCCGGCTTATCCTCGCGCGAAAACCGCCAATTCTTCTCCAACAGGAACTCCTCCCTCACCTGCGCCTGCGCCGCCGCAAACCCCGCCAGGAGGATTCCCAACAAAAACAAATACTTCTTTCCCATACATTTATTGTTATGTGTTAATACTTCAAAGGACAAATGTATGAAAAATCAAACACAATGCAAACACCGCTCACAGATTTTCACATCACATAACCCCATTCCCCCGCCTCATGCGCCAACCGCTTGTGCCAACACTCCGTCCAATCTGTCCGCCAAGGCAATAATATCCTCCTTCCGCGCCAAAGCATCCACCCATTCCTCCGGAATCGCCTGCCAGCCATAAACAATGCCCGCTGCCGCCCCGGCGACAGCCCCTGTCGTGTCCGCATCATAGCCCAAATTCACGGCATGCAGGACTGTATCCCTGAAATTGTCGTGATTGAACAAACACCACAAACTCGCCTCCAAGGTCTCCATCACATAGCCGCCCGACCACACATCGTCCTCCGGCAGCCCCCGGAACTGCTCATACGTGCAGCCCGTCAGCCGCGCGAAAGGAGCGGCTTCGTCCTTGAACTTCTCCGTCGCCAGCAACCGCTTCGTCCCCTCCTGCGCATGAGCAAAAGCCTCTGCCATTCCTTTCCCTTCCAAGCAAGCAAGCTCAAAGTCACAAAGGAAAATGCAAGCCAGCACACTCCGCGGATGCCGATGCGTCAACGACGACACCTCCGAAATCCGCTTCACCTGCTCCTCCCGCCCCAAGCCCAGAATCGCAGGCACCAAAGGCGAAATGCGCATCAACGAGCCGTTCCCATTATCCCGTTCTCTATCCATCCCGGCAAGCTCAGGAGACATACCATCAGCCAAGTTCTCAATGGCTCTATTAGTCGTCATACCTATATCAAATGCCGCCCCCTTGGGTGTCCACAAACCTTCTTTCATCCAATAAACAAACTTATTGCCAATATCCCACAAATCATACCCCTCACACAGCGAATCCGCCAGACACAGCGACAGCGAAGTATCATCCGACCAACGGGAATGCCACGGGTGCATCCCCGTCACCGGGCTTTTCTGCACCTCCTTCCGGGGAATGAACTGCACCGGAAAACCCAGCGCATCGCCCACAGCCGTCCCCAAAAGAATAGCCTTGACAACATGCCTCTCCTCCAAACCTTCCCTATTACCCCGCAAAACCCTTCCGCCAGCCTTCTTCCCGCCTTGCGGCATCCCGCCGCCTGCCCCGTTCTCCGGGACAGGTTCCCGCTTGCTTTCTACCTGACCTTCCCTGCCAAACAAACGCCGGAAAGCCAAAGCCCATTTTCCTGTCCAATTCTGTTCCCTATCCATCATGCAATCCTTTTAAATGAAATACCGCATCAAAAATAAACATTTCTCTCCAAACATAAGCATGCCCCGCCGTCTTATTTTTATTGTCTCCTCCCCCATCCCCCTCCGACTCCCTTGGGGCTTCGTTGAGGAGTCGGAGGGGAAGCCAGGGAAGAACCAAGGGGCAGCAAGATGCGGGTGGATTGTCCGCATTTTTTATTACTTTTGCGGCAGACTAATCATAGAGGTTTTACATCGTGGACTTTTTACAGGAATTAAATAGCACACAGCAGATTGCCGTCACCCATACGGAGGGACCGGCATTGATTATCGCGGGAGCCGGGGCAGGAAAGACGCGCGTGCTGACGTACCGCATCGCGCAACTCCTGAGCCAAGGAGCGCCTGCCTACAGGATACTTGCATTGACTTTCACCAACAAGGCTGCCCGGGAAATGCAGAAGCGCATCGCCGACCTCATCGGCGGGGAAATGGCTGCCAATTTGTGGATGGGAACATTCCACTCCATTTTTGCAAAAATTCTGAGAATGGAAGCCGAGCAGTTGGGTTATACCTCAAGCTATACCATCTACGACACGCAGGATTCCCGCAATCTGCTCAAAGCCATTATCAAGGAGATGAACTTGGACGACAAGGTCTATAAACCTAACGTCGTGCAAGGACGCATTTCTATGGCAAAGAACAATCTCGTCACGCCTGCCGCCTACCTGCAAAATGCCCGCATCCTGGAGGAGGACAAGGCGATGAAACGACCGCTGACGGGCGAGATTTACCGCCGATACCAGCAGCGATGCAAGCAAAGTGACACGATGGACTTCGATGACTTGCTGCTGGAGACGAACATCCTGTTCCGCGACCACCCGGAGACGCTGGCAAAGTACCAACAGAAATTCAGCCACATCTTAGTGGACGAGTATCAGGACACCAACTACTCACAGTACCTCATCATCCGGAAATTATCGGAGGCGCACCGCAATATATGCGTCGTGGGCGACGATGCACAGAGCATCTATTCGTTCCGAGGGGCACGCATCGAGAATATCCTGAATTTTAGGAACGATTACCCAGATTACAAGCTCTATAAGCTGGAACAGAACTACCGTTCCACGACAACCATCGTCGATGCAGCCAATTGCGTCATCGGGAAGAACCAAGGACAGATTCCAAAACATATCTTCTCTAAGAATGAAGAAGGAGAAAAGATAAAGGTGCTTCATGCCCTCTCGGACAAAGAAGAGGGTTTTCAAGTAACCAACGAACTTTTCCGCCTGGCTCAAACAAAGCAATTGGATTATAGCAGCTTTGCCATTCTCTACCGCACAAACGCGCAGTCGCGCGTGTTGGAAGAGGCATTACGGCGGAGGAATATCCCTTACAAAATATATGGCGGGCAATCCTTCTACCAGCGAAAGGAAGTGAAAGACCTGCTTGCCTATTTCCGCCTGACGGTCAACCAGAACGATGAGGAAGCCTTCAAGCGTATAATCAATTACCCACGGCGGGGCATCGGAGACTCGACTGTAGAAAAATTGCAGGAAATCGCTTCTGCCTACCATGCGGGCTTGTGGACAGTGATTTGCAACCTGGAGCGGGTCGGTTCCCAATTCAACAGCGGCACACTCGGGAAGCTACAGAAATTCGGCACACTCATCGAGCAATTCAAAACGCTGGCAAGCGAGGAGAACGCTTATGATGCCGCCGTTGCCATTGCCCGCCAGTCTGGCATCATTGACGAATTGAAAAACGACGACACGCCGGAAGGCATCTCCCGAAAAGAGAACATCGAGGAGCTCCTTAACGGCATCAAGGAGTTCTGCGAGACGGCATACAAAGAAGGACAGAACGACCGCCTGCCTGCTTTTCTCGAAGGCGTAGCCCTCTTGACCGATCAGGACAACGAGAAAGAAGGCGACCAAGACAAAGTGACCCTCATGACCATCCACGCCTCGAAAGGGCTGGAATTCCCCGTCGTATTCATCAGTGGCTTGGAGGAAGAACTGTTCCCTGCACAGCAAAGCACGCAGACGGCGGCAGGGCTGGAGGAAGAACGGCGGCTTTTCTACGTCGCCCTCACCCGTGCCGAAAAGCAGGTCATCCTCTCTTATGCCAACACGCGCTACCGGAACGGGCAAATCACCTATCCCCGTCCCTCGCGTTTTATTGAGGAAATCGCGGCGGAGTACCTCGACGGATACATCCCGCTGCGCAGCGCGCCTTCCGGCTTCAAGTTGCGCAACGCAACCCCGCAGGCATCCCCTCAACCCCGGCAACCCATTACCATCCAACGGGCAAAGGCTGTGGACATCCCTCCCATCGACCGTACACGCCTCCAACCGGTGGATGCAAACCGGGTAGTGCCCGACATGATTATTTACCATCCCACATTCGGGGCAGGCAAGGTCATCGGCATTGAGGGATTGGGCACACAGAAAAAGGCGAAAGTAGCTTTTGCAGAAGGCGGAATCCGCGTCTTACTCTTAAAGTTTGCAAAAATATACACACAAGCCGATTGAGAGAAAGGATTTCAGCGGAAAAAAGCATACCTTTGCGACCTACTTACAAATAGAGCCTGAACCTCCATACAGGGAATGGAATAATTTAGAATATGGAATTTGATTACAATACTCAACGGAAGAAACTTATACAGCCTGAATACGGGCGTAATATCCAAATCATGGTCGACCATCTGCTGACCATCCAAGACCGCGCCGAAAGGACACGCGCAGCCAAAACCGTCATCGACGTGATGGGCAACCTCTATCCCCACCTACGGGACGTGCCCGACTTCCGGCACAAACTGTGGGACCATCTTGCCATCATGGCAAATTTCCAACTGGATATTGACGCCCCCTATCCCCTGCCCTCCATCCAGAAGTTGCAGGAGAAACCATCGAAACTGGCTTATAGCAACAACCGCATCCGGTTCAGGCACTACGGCAAACTGACGGAAAAGCTCATCGAAGCCATCCGCAACGAGCAAGACCCGGACAAGCGGAAAGCCCTGATTGTGCTTACTGCCAACCACATGAAGAAATCGTTCCTCACTTGGAACAAGGACACCGTGGAGGACGAACAAATTTACAAGGATATCAACACGCTCTACGGCGGCGAGTTGGTACTCCCGGAAGGCATGATGCTCTCGGCTTCCAAAGACTTGCTGCAAAAGAAAATCAAGCCGGTCATCAACAAACCGGTCAACAAACAATTCCAAAAGAAGAACAACAACAAACAGTTCCACAAGAAGCAGCAGAACCAGCAGAAGCCCCAACAACCGAAACCCCAAAACAAGAACAACGCCCCAGCCCCGAAATAACCGGAAAGGGCTGTGGCGCAACCCTAAACTACCCAAGGAATGCAAGCCATCACCATCCTCGGCAGCAATAGCGGCGACAAGCAGGCGCTGCTGGCGGAAGCCGTCCGCCGCTTGGGTTCGGCAGGCGAGGCCGTGCTGCAATCGTCCCTATACGAAACCGCCCCATGGGGCTTTACCTGCGAAGAAAATTTCCTGAATCAAGTAGTGGTATTCGAAACCCATCTCTCCCCCATTGACTTTCTGCACCAATGTCTGGAAGTCGAGAGGCAATTGGGACGTGTACGCAAACCTGGCACAGCCCGCTACACCTCCCGCCCCATAGACATCGACCTGCTTTTCTATGACAACGAAGTGATGGACACACCAGAGCTCTCCCTCCCCCATCCCCGCCTCCACCTGCGCCAATTCGTGCTGGTACCCCTCGCCGAAATCCTCCCCACCTGGGAACACCCCACCCTCCACCGCACAATTGCCCACCTGCTTGCCACCTGCCCGGACATATCAGCAGTCCGAAAACTGTAAAAACGCCCCAGTCATTTCCTCATTTTACGCCAACACCGCCAAAGGCAAATCCCACCCCTCTCCAAATATTTTCGCCCGTAGCGGGGCAGCTTGTTGGAAATATAAAACCACTCCCCTATCTTTGCAGGGAAAGAAAACGCGCCCCGACAAAGAGCGCTCGAAAAGCGACAATACCATGACCGACATCCAATCCATCCCCGCACCTGACGACAATCTACGTCCTCAACGCGCCATCATGCGCGCTTCCGTCGTCAGCATCATCGGCAACGCCGTCCTCGCCGTCGCCAAGCTCGTCATAGGCTTTCTCGGCGGCAGCTTCGCCGTCGTGAGCGACGGTATCGACTCCGCCTCCGACGTCGCCATCTCCGTTGTCATCGCCGTCACTGCCAAAATCATGGCACGCAAGCCCAACCGCAAATACGTCTACGGTTATGCAAAAGCCGAATCCATCGCCACCAAAATACTCTCCCTCTTCATTTTCTTTGCCGGTGCCCAGATGTTCATCTCTGCCGTCCGGCAGCTTTTCTCCGAAGAGCCGCACGGCATGCCCGAACCCATTGCCATTTATGTGACGCTCTTTTCCATTGCCTGCAAACTGCTGCTCTCGCTCTACCAGACCGCGGTCGGCAAGCGCACCGGTTCCTCCATGCTCGTTGCCAACGGCGTCAATATGCGCAACGACGTCATCATCTCCCTCAGCGTGCTCGTCGGATTGTTTTTCACCTTCACGCTCGACCTGCCGGTATTGGACGCCGTGACAGCCTTGCTCGTCAGCGCCTTTATCGTCCGCTCAGCCATCAAGATATTCATGGACTCCAACATCGAGCTGATGGATGGCGTGAAGGACACCTCCGTCTACCAGAAAATCTTCGACGCTGCAGCCAAAATCGAGGGTATCGGCAATCCCCACCGCGTGCGTTCCCGCAGCATCGGTGGCAAATACATGATTACCCTTGACATCGAAGCCGACGGCAACATGACCCTCGCCCAAGCCCATGCCCTCGCCAACCGGCTGGAGCAAAGCATCCGTGACTCCATCCCCGAAGTCTACGACATCGTGGTACACATCGAGCCTTTCGGCACCCACCCGGAAAATGTGTTTGGGATTAACGATTAACGATGAAGGATTAACGAATTATGAATACATACCGGACGTGGCGGACAGGTGCAAAACCGGTCTGTGCCCGTATTTAACTTACACTTGAGTTAGAGTTACGTTACACTTCATTTAGAGATAAACCTATTCTCAACCTATTATAAACCTATTATCATCCTATTCCAATATAATAAGAATAGGTCAAAGATGGGTTGAAATAAATCCATTCTGTAAATGAAATGTAATTTATGTGTAGCTGAAATGTAACCCAAATACGGGCTTTACACCTGCCTTGCCGCCGTCCTGCTCCTGTGCAAAGCAGACCGCCCGCCGGCATCCGGGGAGGGGTGAAAAGCAGGGAGAAGGGAAGCACAAGGCAAGAGGCGGATATTTCTCCGAAATTTTGTGGAAATTCCCGGCGCGGGGAAGCGGGATGTGCGGGAAATATTCCTACCTTTACGCCCCGAATTTAAAGGTGTATTTATGGAATATATTGTTGATTTTATCCTGCATATCGACCAACACATGATTGAAATGGTAAGGAATTACCATGCGTGGACGTATGCGATTTTGTTTGTGATTATTTTTTGTGAGACGGGATTGGTGGTGACGCCTTTCCTGCCGGGTGATTCGCTGCTGTTTGTGGCAGGGGCGATTGCTGCACAGCCGGACATGCCGCTGGAGGTGCACCTGCTGGTGCTCATCGTGTTTGTGGCAGCGGTGGCGGGCGATTCGTCGAATTACGCCATCGGGCATTTCTTCGGGCGGAAGCTGTTCAGCAACCCGAATTCGAAGATATTCAAACAGAGCTATCTGGAAAAGACGCACGAATTTTATAAGAAGTACGGGGGCAAAACCATCGTGCTGGCGCGCTTCGTGCCGATTGTGCGCACTTTTGCGCCCTTCGTGGCAGGGATGGGAAAGATGCACTACACGTGGTTCATGACCTACAACCTGGTGGGCGGGGCATTGTGGGTGGCAATATTCTGCTATGCGGGGTATCTGTTCGGCGACCTGCCTTTCGTGCAGCAGAACCTGAAAATCCTGATTGTGGCGATTATCGTGATTTCAGTGTTGCCGGCGGTGATTGAGGTGCTCAGGGCAAGGTGGAAGAAAGCGTGACACGTAGTTCCCGCACGCCCATCATACTCCTCCGTCTGCTTCGCAGCCACCTCCCCTATTTTAGGGGAGGAGCTTGATTACCAAGCATTTTAAACTCTCCCCCTATAGGGGAATATGGCGTTTAAGCGAAAGCAGAGGGAAAACTGGTTTCCACTATGCCGAGCGTAGCCATTTCGAGGCAAAGCCTCAACTGGCTGCGAAGCAGACGGAGGAGTATGACAGGCAATTTGACACAATCTTTTCTATTCCGGTTACTCGTTGATGACCAAACGGAAGCCGGAGCCGTGGACATTCTCGATGTTGATGTTCTCGTCGTCTTTGAAATATTTTCGCAATTTGGTGACGTAAACATCCATGCTGCGGGCTGTGAAATAATCGTTGGTACCCCAGATTTCCGTCAATGCCTTCTCGCGGGGCAGAAGCCCGTCGCGGTAATTGTAGAGCATCTCCAGAAGGCGGGCTTCCTTGGGGGTGAGTTTGATTTGCTCGTCGTTCTTGGAAATCACACGCAATTCGGTGTTGAACTCGTACTGCCCGATGTGAATCAACTTGGGTTTGGGCTGCTCCACTTCCTCGTGTTTGCTGCGGCTCAGAATGGCTTTGATTTTCAGAATCAGCACCTCGGAATCGAAAGGCTTGACGATGTAATCGTCGGCACCAATTTCGTAGCCCAATTTGACATCCTCCTTCAGGTTCTTTGCCGTGATGTAGACAAAGGGCACAGAGGTATTGATTTCCCGGATTTTTTTGCCCAATGTAAATCCGTCCATCTCGGGCATCATGACGTCCAAGAGGCAAATATCGAATTTATCTTTCCGGAAAGTTTCCAATCCTTCGTTGCCATTTACACACAGGGTAACTTCATAATCAGAGAGTTCCAGGTAGGATTTCAGTACAGACCCAAAACACGGATCGTCTTCCACTAATAGTATTTTCTGTGCCATATTTCTATTTTTTAATCTATAATTCTATTTCAACCAAAGTGCCTTTCCCCTTTTTGGAGGTCAGGCGAACGGTGCCGCCATGCAGTTCCACAATGGATTTCACGTAGCTTAATCCTAAGCCGAAACCTTTCACATTGTGGACATTGCCACTCGGCACACGATAAAAACGCTTGAACACCTTTTTCTGCGCATCCTTGGAAATACCAATGCCGTGGTCTTGCACCCCGATGAGGATGTGCCCGTCCTTCGCGCGGGTATAAACCTGTATGTCAGGCGCGCCGCCGGAATACTTGATGGCATTGTCGATAAGGTTGCAGACAGCATTCATCAAATGCACTTCGTCCACCGTGCGGACGAAATCGCCCTCGTCCAAATGGCAGGCAAGCGTGCCACCGGCATTCTGCACGAGGAGGGCGAAATGCTCCACCGCCTCGCGTACCAACTCGTTGACATCCGCCTCGACCAGGTTCATTTGCAACTCCTTGCGGTCTAACTTCGCCTGCTGGAGGATGCGTTCCACGTATTTGTTCATGCGATTGTTCTCGCTCTTAATCATGGCATTGAACTTGAGAATCTGCTCGCGGTCGTTCAACACCTTCTCTTTGGTCAGGGCGGAAGTCGCCAAAGAAATGGTGGCAATCGGCGTCTTGAACTCGTGCGTCATATTGTTGATGAAGTCGTTTTTAATGACCGAGAGTTTCTGCTGCTTCATGATGACCATGATTGTCACGATGAACACCGCCAACAAGCCGAAAATACAGAAGCCCGATGCCAAAAAGAGCCAGCCCATATTTTCCAAAAGAATCGGCTGCACGGACTCAAAACGCACACCAAGATAGTAGCCTTTGCGCACCAAATCCTGCTGGAAGAGGTCGACATAATAGAAATTTTCCGTCCTGCCTGCCTTTACGTTGTCCAAGACATCTTGGCGGGTCATGATTTCGTAAGTGAAAGGCAGCTTTATATTATAGGTGCGGAAAAACTCCACGAACAGGCTATTCAAGTCGATATGGGCAAGCCGTTCCTCGACGGATACATTCTCCGGGTCGCGCTCCTTGAGGATACGGAGCATGAACTCCTGCATCTTCTCGCCCAATTGGGCATAAAAATCTTCCTCGGAAGTCGTGTCGCGGCGCGGCAATTCGATGGAGCGGATGGCTTGGGCGATAAACTCCTGATCGATCGTCTTTCCGGAGCCGGAATGGAGGAAAAGAATCGTCGGAAGATTGAGGTAGGATTTGTCCTGCCCGTTCAATCGATTGAGGTCGTTATTCAGGAAGCTCATCAAATAATCTGAATATGAGGAGGAAGAAGGTCGCTCTCCCCGCCGGGCTGCAATCAGGTCGTTGTAGCTTTTGATTTCTCCCAACTGCTTGTTCATCTCGCTGCGGTACTTGAGGTAATTGATTTCGTCGATACGGTTGACTACCTTGTTAAGAACATCGTAGACCTGCGAGGTAAATTTGTTTTCGCGCTCGCGAATGGCATACTTAATCCACAGCCATTGCACGACCACGACCGCCGCAAAGGCAACGATCATAATGACCAACAGAGACCTTAATATCAATTTCTTAATCATAGCCGTGCAAAATAGTAGGCGTAAAAGTACAATTTATTCCCCAAGAATCAAAATCCGAAGCCGCCCAAATTCCATTATTTACCAAAAGGGGTGCCTTTCGGCACCCCAAAAACAACTAAGTAATAAAAACGGGAAAACAAAACCACATGCATGGTTTTTCTCTTATTGCATTTTTTCTGCTGTTGTCTTATACAAATTGCTCTCTTTGTTTACCACCTTGATAGCCTTGAACAAACGCTTTTGCAAATCAGTGCTGTCCTGCAACTCGTCCTGCAAGAGAATCAAAGACAATTCCTGGGTCGGGTTGGCTTTAATCAGGTCACGGACGTAGTTGGCACGTGCCTTGATGTAGCGTTGACGCTGAAGCATGAATACGCCAAGCATCACCTCATCGTTGGCAGTGCGTTTCTCTTTTGCCATCAACTTCTGGATGTTCTTGTCAATCGGCTCGATGGGACCTTCGTATTTTTCCTTGAAAAGTTTCTTCAGTTTGTCATACTCCCCATCCAAATAGGAACCTTTGACTTCAATCTGGTCGGGAAATTTGATTTTACCCTCAACCCACAACTGGTCTTTAGTATCTACGATGGTGGTCAATGTGTTCTTCCCATCGATGTCTATCCATACCCGGGCAGGGATTTGAAGTTGGTCGGTCACGAGATTAATGTTCCCGTCCGTCACTTTTTGCTCAACCAAAACTATCATGCCTTCTTGTCCAGGCATTTCAGCCAGCAACTTTACAGTGCCATTCAAGCCCTGTACTTCTCCGCGAATTTTCACCTTATTCGAGTTGCATGCGCTCATTATCAACGCAAAAGCAACCATCAACAAATAAATCTTTCTCATATCTACTATCTTTGTATTTTTAGCTTATACTCCCACAAAGATATAAAAAAAGTGAACACGCAAAGAGTTTTTGAGAAAATGTTTGCAGGGAATTACATTTTATTTTGTTTTCCCTCAAATCGGGAAGGATTCGAGGTACGGAAGAATCTGTCCGGAGAGGCGCGGAGCGTTGGAATTGATGATTTTACCGTCGGGCGAAATAAAAATGAAACGCGGGACGCTGATAATCATATAGTCCTTGCCGAACTCGCTGCTCTCGTCGGCAAAGGTGTGCAAACCGGCATAGGGATGCTGTTCCAGATAGTTTTTCCAATTGTCGAAACTAACCGGAGCATCGATTGCCACCGTGAGGAATTTAATGTTACGGTCGTAATATTTCCGCTGCAACCATTCCAGATAGGGCAACTCAGATTTGCAGGGCACACACCAAGTCGCCCATACCGTTATATAAAGGTATGATCCCCGGAAATCTTGCAAGGAGACTTTCCTCCTGTTGCGGTCGATGACCGTGAAATCGGGAGCAGGCTTCCCGGGCGTGATTTTTTCCCATTGGGCAATGATGCTTTCGATGTGCTCCACCTTGCTCTTGTCCGAACATTCCCGCCGGAATACTGCCAAAAGCCTGTCGGCACCTGCCAAACCATTGTTCTCGCAGATGTAGCGAAAAACCAGTTCTGTCAGCAAGAAATCCTTGATGGCAGGGTTGGTAATGGTCGAAAGCACATAGTCTGCCATGTCGGCGGAATAATTCTCGTGGTCTGTCCAACTGCCCAGCATGTAGAAATAGTTCAGCAAAAAAGTCCGGTAGTCCTTTGAACCGAAAAGTTCCTCGTTGTTCAAGGCAAAGGAAGACATGAAATCCTTGAAGGCATTGCCCGGACGATAGTCTACCTCCGGATAAAGCATCCGATGGTAAACGGGATAAAATGCCACCTGTTCCGCCACGGAATAGCGGATGCGTTGCCGCTCCAAACGGGTAAATGATTCATCGAAATTCTTGGCTTCCAAAAGTTTGATTTTCTCGTCAATCAAAGCCCGCATCTTGCGGATGAACTCCCCCTCATCAAGCATGTAATACTCCTTATCGAAAAAAACAGCGACTTCCTGCTCCTTCAAGTAAGAATTGATGCCCCCCAAACTCCCCCGAAAATAGAGAGAACCGGAGAAATTGGACGCATTCACATGGATGGACAAGTCCTCGCCGGGAGCCAAATAAAGGTTCAAGGAATTGTATAACAACGTAGCATAACAGCCTTGCGAAAGGGTAATGGTGCCCGAAAAGAAATGGTTTTCGTCCACAGGGAAAGCGTAAATGCTGTCAGCCACCCAGATGCTGACCACAGAATCCCCCGTTTCCACACGCCCGCTGATTTGAACCGAGTGGTCGCGTGAACAGGAAGACAAAACTCCCCACAGCAAAATAAAAACAGCTAACCCTTTCATTTGTTTCTTCTTATCTATAAATCTGCCTTTTTGGAAAAACAAATATAGGGGAAGCCCCGGAATATTTGAGTTAAAGAAAAGCTAAATATCACAGCCAGCGGAGGAAAGGCATGAAAAAAGGGCTGTTGCCCATAGCAACAGCCCCGTTATAAATAATTATGTATTTTATTCTACAACAGCTTTGAAATCAGCGTTTTCAAAGAAAGCGGCAAATTCCATATCCGTTGCTGCCTTTTGCTTCAAAGAAGCATCTTTTGCACAAGCCTCTTTCAGGTTGGCAACCACTGCATTTGCATCGTTGCTGCGAGCAGCGATAACTGCTTTCAGGTAAGGAACGAGAGCCTCGCCGGTCTTGTTGTCGTTCAATTTCTGAGAAGCTACGCTAGTATTGCCTGCCAAAAGGTTAGCCAAAGCGGCATTTACAGAATTGCAGTTGCCGAAGAATTCAACAGCAGCAGCATATTCACCCTTCATGATAGCTACGATACCTTTATTATAGTTAGCTTCTTCCAATCCGGTAGCTGCACCGAACAATACTTCAGCTTCAGCCACATTGCCATTCTTCAATTCAACGGCACCCAAGTTGTTCTTTACAATCTTGTTGTTTGCAGACAGTTGGTCAGCTTTCTGGAAATCAGCCTTAGCTTCTGCAACCTTGCCCATTTCGAATTGAACCATACCGGCATCGTTGAAACCTCTCCAGTCGTTAGCAAATTGTTGTTTTGCAGCCTGGTAAATAGCCAACTTGTCAGCGTTGTCCTCGAAGAGGGTAGCAGAGTAAAGCAATTCTTCCACATTCAAAGATGCAGGATTTGATTTTGCAAGCTCACGCAATTCCTCGTCAGATTTGCCAATACGGTCTACGTTTACGACAAACTTAGAACGTCTCAGTTTCGGCAAGATCTGGTCAGCAACAGCAGTGAACGCTGAAGAGATATTCTTGATTTCTTTTTCTCTTACTTCCGGATCTGAGTACATAGACAATACACGGAGAATCAATTCCTTGTCCTGAATGTTAGATTCTTCCATGGCTTTCTTGAAGCCGTCCCAGTCTTCAGCTACCACGAACTTCTTGAAGAAATCGAGGTTTTCGTATTCCTCAATTTTGTTTTTCTTCATGTTGTTCTTGATAAACTTGTCAGCAGACTTTTCGCGGTTGTTTGCCAACTTGTCGTTCCAATCCAGCGGACCATCGGGAGAAGCATAGGATTGAATTTCCACATTCTTCAATTCCATGTCTTCAGCAGCCTTGGCATCCTTCAAGTATTGCTCCAATGCTTTGATTTCATCGGAACGGGTCTCTTTGGAACGTACCTGTGAAGAGTTAATCAAATAGTAGATGGCAGCCTCTTTAGCTTCCGGAACAATCCGCTCGAAATTGTCCTCGCCGATAGCTGTGGCAGGCGCATTGTCTACCAAAGTAGCGGTAGCCAAGATACCGTCTGCAATCTTGCTTGATTCATACTCAACTGTCTTGGAACCTTTCGTGCCCGTAAATTTCACATACAAGCCGGAAGCACGCATGCTTTCCTCGAAAGGCACAGTCCCGCTGTAAGAAACCGTCTTGCCTTCTGCATACGGAACTACCTCGTTGTTCCCTTGCACTTTTTCGCCTTGGAAGGTCTTGGAGGCATAAGCCTTCTCGCCATCCGCGAATTTCAACACAGGTGTTGCCACCAAGGTCACTTTCTTATTAAAATATTTTGCAGGAATCGTTGCATCTATACTCAGATCAACTTGCCCGCCTTTTGCTTCCAACACTTCGGGAGTAACCTTGTAAGCAATATCACTCTCCATTTTCTTCATCTTATTCAATGATGCACAAGATGAAACTACAAAGCCTGCCAGCGTACACACTGCGACCGTTTTTAATGTCCTTTTCATAATCACTTCTATTTATTTAATAATAATCCAATCGCTATTTAGCATAGCAAATGTATAACAAAAATATCAATTCGCCTACTCTAAGCGGAAAATATTTAAATTTAATCGACATTTAATTTGTACATCGCCATTTTTTCCAGTCGGGCAATAGCTTTTTCGATGCCGCTAGGGTCAGAACCACCCGCTGTCGCGAAGAAAGGTTGCCCCCCGCCGCCGCCTTTTATCTCTTGGGCGGCTTCGCGCACCATCTGCCCGGCGTTCAAGCCTAATTCGTCAACCAAAGCATTGCTCATCATCACCATCAGGTAGGGTTTGCCTTCCACAACCCCGCCACCGATAAAAATGAGCCTGTCATACTCGCCTTTCAATTGGAAAGCGATGTCCTTTGCCTGAGCCTGCGACATCATGAGCTGGGCGACAATGACATTCACATCCCGGTAGACCTTCCGCTCATTTTTCAAACGCTCCTTGGCAATGCGCAAACTCTCGCGGGCAAATTTTTCGGTTTCCTTTTTCAAATCCTCGTTCTCCAGCAAAACGTCCCGCACGCACTCCATTAAATTTTTGTTGCTCTTGAACATTTTCTCTACCTCGCGCAAAGTCCGATACGTATTATTAATGTATTCTTCCGCCTTGTCGGCAGTGATTGCCTCAATACGCCGCACGCCTGCAGAAACGGAACTCTCCGAAAGAATTTTGAAAAATCCGATTTGTCCCGTAGCTGCCACATGCGTACCGCCGCACAACTCGATGGAATCACCATATTTAATTACACGAACCAAATCGCCATATTTCTCCCCGAATACGGCAAGCGCCCCCATCTCGCGGGCATTGGCAATCGGGATGGAACGAAATTCCTCCAAGGGAAGGTTGCGCCGAATCAACTGATTGACTATTGAAGCAACCTCGGCAAGTTCCTCGTCCGTCACTTTCTGGAAATGCGAGAAGTCGAAACGCAGGTGCTCATCGCTCACATACGAACCTTTTTGCTCGACATGAGTTCCCAGCACCTTCCGCAAAGCGTAGTCCAACAAGTGGGTTGCCGTATGGTTATTTGCCGTCAAAATCCGTTTTTTCCGGTCAACTTTCGCCACAAAAGTCTGCAAAACATCTTCCGGCAGTTTTTCCACCACATGGATGGTCAAGCCGTTTTCTTTCTTCGTATCGATAATTTTCACCGTCTCATGCTCGCCGACCAATTCGCCGCTATCGCCAATCTGACCGCCGCCCTCAGCATAAAAAGGCGTAATGTTGAACACCAAATGATAGAACGCCTTGTTCTTCACCACCACTTTCCGGTAGCGCGTGATTTTGACTTCCACTTCCGTATAGTCATAACCGACAAACTCTTGCACGTCGTCATTAATCAATTCAATCCAGTCATCCGTGTCCACGGAAGCCGCCGAACGGGAGCGTGCCTTTTGGGCTGCCATCTCAGCCTGGAATTCCCGGCGATTGACCACCAAGCCTTGCTCCCGCAGAATCAATTCGGTCAAGTCGAGCGGGAAACCATACGTATCATACAATTCAAAAGCAACGTTCCCCGGAACGGTCACAAAATTTTCCTCCTTCGTCGTTGCAATGATGCGGTCTAACAAGCGGATGCCCTTGTCCAGCGTGCGCAAGAAAGCATTTTCCTCTTCTTTGATCACCTTCTCAATCAATGCCTGCTGGCTTTTCAGTTCCGGATAATGCGCACCCATCACCTCTATCAACACCGGCACCAGGCGGTAAAGGAAGGCGTCCTTCTGATTCAAATAAGTATAGGCATAACGCACTGCCCGTCGCAGAATACGCCGAATGACATAACCCGCCTTCACGTTCGAAGGCAATTGCCCATCGGTAATCGAAAATGCAATGGTGCGCAAATGGTCGGCAACCACCCGCATCGCTACATCAGATTCTTCTGCAACCCCATATTTTATGCCGCTCAAACGGGCAATCTCGTCGATAATCGGGGTGAATACATCCGTGTCGTAATTGGAGGTCTTACCTTGCACCGCCATGCAGAGACGCTCAAAACCCATCCCCGTGTCCACATGATGGTTGGGGAGGTTCTCCAGACTACCGTCCGCTTTCCGGTTGTATTGCATGAATACCAGATTCCATATTTCAATCACCAAAGGATGGTCTTTATTGACCAGCTCCCTACCCGGCTTCAATGCCCGCTCGGCATCCGGGCGCAAGTCAATATGGATTTCAGAGCAAGGACCGCAGGGACCCATGTCGCCCATTTCCCAAAAATTATCTTTCTTGTTTCCGAAAAGGATGCGGTCTTCCGGCAAATAATTCAGCCAGATTTTCCGTGCCTCAGCGTCCTGTTCCAATCCCTCTTCCGGATGCCCCTCAAAAACAGTGGCATACAGGCGATCTTTATCCAAGTGCATCACCTCGGTCAGGAATTCCCAAGCATAGGCAATGGCATTTTCCTTGAAGTAATCACCAAAAGACCAATTGCCCAACATCTCAAACATGGTGTGGTGGTAGGTATCGTGCCCCACCTCCTCCAAGTCGTTGTGCTTTCCCGATACGCGAAGGCATTTCTGCGAATCCGCAACACGCCGATGCTTGGGCGCCACATTGCCCAAAATAATATCCTTAAACTGATTCATCCCCGCATTCGTAAACATCAATGTGGGGTCGTCTTTTATCACCATGGGAGCCGACGGAACGATTGTGTGTCCTTTGCTCTCAAAAAAATCCAGAAACTTCTGTCTAATCTCTGCTGACTTCATAATATTTAACATGTCTTCTTTTTGCTCCAAACGGGGAAAACCGTATTGGCTTGCAAAATTAGATTATTTCTTTAACTTTGCAGCAAAAATCTCAATTTAATATACGAAATGAGGAAAACAGGTTATCATTTTAATCCGGAAACGCTGTCTTACGACAAAATACATCTGACATTCAAGAAAAGGCTGGGAAAATTTTGTGTTAAAGTTTTCCAAACGCTATCGCTGGCTCTTATCATTTTTTTCGTAGTCTCTATCTTGATTGACTCCCCGAAAGAGAAAGCGCTGAAACGGGAAAAGGCAGAATTGCTTGCCCAATACGAACTCTTGGACGAGCAGATTGAACGGCTGGACGAAGTGCTACAAAATTTGGAAAACCGCGACGACAACATCTACCGTGTCATTTTCGAGTCCGAGCCCATCGATGCCTCCATCCGCAGGGCAGGTTCCGGTGGTGTAGACAAATACGAGATGTTGAAACACATGCCGAATGCCGACATTGTCATCAACACTCACAAAAAATTGGATGAGCTGTCCAAAGCCGTCTACATCCAAAGCAAATCTTACGACGAAATCGAGAGCCTCGCCAAGAACAAAATAGACATGCTCGCCTCGATTCCCGCCATCCTGCCGGTATCCATGAACAACCCATCCGTCCATTTCTCGTCTTCGTTCGGCTATCGGATTCACCCGATTTACAAGACAAAAAAACTCCACGCAGGCATGGATTTCGCCGGTCCCATCGGCACGCCGATTTATGCGACCGGAAGTGGAACAGTCGTTTATGCAGAGACACATAAAGGCTACGGCAAGTGCATCCTCATCGACCATGGTTTCAATTACCAGACACAATATGCCCACCTCGACAGCTACAACGTCAAAAAAGGGCAAAAGGTCAAACGTGGCGACATCATCGGCTACATGGGCAACACCGGGCAATCCACCGGTCCGCATGTACATTATGAAGTGCTTAAGAACGGCGTTGCCGTAAACCCGATTAATTATTATTTCAACGACCTGAGTGCGGATGAATACGACCAATTGGTTGCGGAAGCCAACAACAACGGACAATCCATGGACTAAATCATGAAAGAAGAAAACAAATCGCCTTTGAAAATATATTATTCCATCGGGGAAGTCGCCGACATGTTCGGGGTCAATACTTCCCTCATCCGTTTTTGGGAGAAAGAGTTCCACATCATCAAACCCCATAAAAACAAAAAAGGCGACCGGCAGTTTACCCAAACCGACATCGACAATTTCCACCTGATTTACTATCTGGTAAAGGAAAAAGGCATGACCCTGCGGGGTGCCCAGTTGAAATTAAAAGAAAACAGGGCACAAACCGAAAACACGTTTGAAGTCGTCAAACGCCTGCAAGCCATCCGCCAAGAATTGTTGGAAATCAAGGAAAATTTGGGACAACAACCGGAAAACCACCCGGCACCATAGACCATTAAATATACATCGATGCGCATAAAAGAATTACTGGCTCTCATCGAAGAGTTTGCCCCCCTCTCCTTGCAAGAGGATTACGACAACGCCGGACTCATCTGCGGCGACCCGGAACAGGAAGTGACGTCCGTCCTGCTCACGACCGACATCACCGAAGCGGTTGTGGACGAAGCCATTGCAGGACACCACGACCTGATTGTCTCTCACCATCCCCTCACCTTGCAGGGGCTCAAACACTTGCGTCCGGAGACCTATATCCAGCGTTGCCTGATTAAAGCCATCCGCCAAGGCATAGGCATTTACTCCGCCCACACCAACATGGACGCCGCACGGCAAGGCGTCAGCGACCGCATGGCAGACAAATTGCAACTCGTCCGCCGGCAAATCCTGCAACCCATTGGAGATGCCCCGGAAGTTGCGGCAGGTTTCGGCATCATCGGCGAACTGCCTGAAGCAGAGAACCCCGAAACATTCCTTCGGCGTGTCAAAGCCATTTTCCAATGCCAGGCAATCCGCCACACGGCACTCTGCCTGCCCGCTGTCAGGCGGGTGGCACTCTGCGGAGGCGCAGGCGCATTCCTCACCCGCACGGCAATTGCCCAAGGTGCAGACATTTACATCTCGGCAGACTTCAAATACCACGACTTTTTCCAAGCCGAAAACCGGATAATCATAGCAGATATCGGACATTATGAAAGCGAGCAATTCACAAAAGAGATTTTTTATGAATTACTTACCAAAAAATTGTCTAACTTTGCAGTTCAGTTTTCAAGGGTTCAAACAAACCCCGTATATTATTTATAGGTAACTTGATAAACTTGTAAGGGAAATTATATGGCAACAAACAACAACGAACAATTGCAAGAATTGTCTGTAGAAGAAAAGCTGCAGCACTTGTACGAATTACAACGCATCGATTCGGAAATCGACAAAATCAAAACCCTGCGGGGCGAACTTCCTTTGGAAGTGCAAGACTTGGAGGACGAAATCGCCGGACTTGAAACCCGTCTCGAAAACTATAGGAACGAAATCACCGAAGCAGAAAAAAGCATTGCTGCCAAAAAGCATGAAATTGCCAAATCCGAGGAATTAATCAAAAAATACACGGAACAATTGGACAACGTGCGCAACAACCGGGAATTCGATGCTTTAAACAAGGAAGTGGAATTCCAAAAATTGGAAATCGAACTCCAAAACAAGCGGATTCGCGAAGCGCAAAAACTGAAAGCCGAAAAAGAAGTCGATCTCGAAATCGCCGGCAAACAATACGAAGAAAAAAGAGCTGACCTCGATGCCAAAAAAGCCGAGCTCGACGGCATCATCGCCGAAACCCACAAAGACGAAGAGGCGCTGAAGAAAAAATCGGCAGAACTCGCCGCCAACATCGACGAGCGTCTGTTGACTGCCTACCGCAAAATCCGCTCCAATGCCCGCAACGGGCTTGCTGTGGTGACCGTAGACCGCGATGCCTGCGGCGGATGCTTTAACAAAATTCCCCCACAGCGCCAATTGGACATCCGCTCCCGCAAAAAAATCATTGTTTGCGAATATTGCGGACGCATCCTCATTGACAAATACATCTGCGACTACGACGGCAGCATGCAGAAAGCCGACCTCGAACAGATGATGGAAGCCCAAAAGAAAAAAACGAGAAGATTCAGGAAAGAAGAATAAAAAAAGCTGCTCCGGCAGCTTTTTTCAAATAGCACGATTTTATCATGGTTGCAACAAATTACAATCCGAAAGAAAGCGAAGAAAAGTGGTATAATTATTGGATGGAGCACCGCCTGTTCCATTCGGAAGTCGATAACAGCCGCGAACCTTATTGCGTCGTCATCCCGCCACCCAACGTCACCGGAATCCTGCACATGGGGCACATGCTCAACAACACCATCCAGGATGCCCTCGTGCGCCGCGCACGCCTCTTGGGCAAAAATGCCTGTTGGGTGCCCGGCACCGACCATGCCTCCATCGCCACGGAAGCCAAGGTGGTTGCCAAGCTCCAGAGCGAAGGCATCAAGAAAACCGACCTCACACGCGAGGAATTCCTGAAGCACGCCTGGGACTGGACACACACACACGGCGGCATCATTCTCAAGCAATTGCGCCGCTTGGGAGCCTCCTGCGACTGGGAACGCACAGCATTCACCATGGACGACACCCGTAGCGAAAGCGTCTTGAAAGTCTTTGTCGATTTATACAACAAAGGACTGATATACCGCGGCGTGCGGATGGTCAATTGGGACCCGAAAGCCCTCACCGCCCTCTCCGACGAGGAAGTCATCTACCGCGAAGAGCACAGCAAACTCTATTACCTGCGCTACCGCATCGAAGGCGAGGACGGCTACGCTGTAGTTGCCACCACCCGCCCCGAAACCATCATGGGCGACACCGCCATGTGCATCAACCCAAACGACCCCAAGAACCAACATCTCCGTGGCAAGCGGGTCATCGTGCCCCTGGTCAACCGCGTCATCCCTGTCATCGAGGATGAATACGTAGACATCGAGTTCGGCACAGGCTGCCTGAAAGTAACCCCCGCCCACGACGTGAACGACTACATGCTGGGCGAGAAACACCACCTGCCCTCCATTGATATTTTCAACCCCGACGGCACCCTCAGCGAAGCCGCCGGGCTATACGTCGGCATGGACCGTTTCGACGTGCGCAAGCAAATCGAGCAAGACCTCCAAGCCGCCGGGCTGCTCGAAAAGGTAGAAGCCTACACCAACAACGTTGGCTACTCCGAGCGCACCAACGTGCCCATCGAGCCGAAACTCTCCATGCAGTGGTTCCTGAAAATGGAGCATCTGGCGCAGATAGCCCTTGCCCCGGTGATGAACGACGACATCCGTTTCTTCCCCTCTAAATTCAAAAACGTCTACCGCCACTGGCTGGAAAATATCAAGGATTGGTGCATCAGCCGCCAACTCTGGTGGGGACACCGCATTCCCGCTTGGTACCTGCCCGAAGGCGGCTACGTCGTGGCAACCAACGAAGCAGAAGCCCTGCAACTTGCCCGCGAAAAAAGTGGCAACGCCGGGCTGCAACTTGCCGACTTGCGCCGCGACGAGGACTGCCTGGACACCTGGTTTTCCTCTTGGCTCTGGCCGATTTCCCTATTCGACGGCATCAATCATCCGGACAATCCCGAAATCAACTATTACTACCCGACCGCCGACCTGGTAACCGGTCCCGACATCATTTTCTTCTGGGTAGCCCGCATGATTATGGCAGGATATGAATACCGCAGGGCAATGCCCTTCCGCAATGTCTATTTCACCGGCATTGTGCGCGACAAGCAAGGGCGCAAAATGTCCAAGACCTTGGGCAATTCCCCCGACCCGCTCGACCTCATCGATAAATACGGGGCAGACGGCGTGCGCGTAGGCATGTTGCTTTGCGCGCCGGCAGGAGGCGACCTCCTTTTCGACGAAAGCCTCCCCGAACAGGGACGCAATTTCGCCACCAAAATGTGGAATGCCTTCAAGCTCGTCAAATCGTGGAAAGTTGCCGACTGCCCGCAGCCGGAACATGCCCGTCTGGCATTGGAATGGTTCACCAACCTGCTCGAAAAAACCGGCGAAACTCTGGATGCCCAATTTGCGCAATACCGCATTTCCGAAGCCTTGATGACCGTCTACACCACCTTCCGTGACGAATTCTCCTCTTGGCTGCTGGAAATCATCAAGCCGGCATACGGGCAACCCATCGACCGCCAGACCTACGACCGGACGATCAGCCTGTTTGAACGCCTGCTGCAACACCTGCATCCATTCATGCCCTTTATCACGGAAGAAATCTGGCAAGACCTACGCGAACGCCGCGACGGCGAAAGCCTCATGGCAACCCGCCTGCCGCAACCCGCGCCTTACGACAGCGAACTCCTCGCCCGCTTTGAAGCAGTAAAAGGCGTCATTGTCGGTATCCGCAACGTCCGCAAACAGGACAACCTCCCGTTCAAGGACGCGCTGGAATTACAGGTAAAAGCGAACGACCGCTACCCGGCAGCTTTCGCCGAGGTCATCCGCAAAATGGGCAACCTCTCCGCCATCACCCTCGTCAGCGAAGCCCCCAAAGGCGCACGCAGCTTCATCACCGACGCCGTCGAATACTTCATCCCCATGGCAGGCAACGTCGACACAACTGAATTGCGGGCAAAACTGGAAGAGGATTTGGCATACACCCGTGGTTTCCTGGCTTCAGTCATGAAAAAACTCGGCAACGAACGCTTCGTCAACGGCGCCCCGGCGCAAGTCGTCGCCAACGAGCGCAAAAAACAAGCCGACGCCGAAGCCAAAATCGCCGCCCTCGAAGCCCAACTGCAAGCGCTATAATACCACGCCACCTCCCCTGATAGGGGAGGTGGCTGCAAAGCAGACGGAGGTGTATGACACAGCCTATTAGGTAAAGGAAATTTGATTCCCACAGATTTACAATGTGGCAAAAGTTCTTTTTCCGGAGGTTACCCACCCCTGAGGGGCGGGCATGGGCGAAAAGAGAGCTATTTCCCGGCAAGGATTTGTTTTTCGAGGTCGCGGCGGAAGTTGTCGAAAAAGCGGAGCTGGTTGTCGGTGCACACCAGGCGGTAGATGACGTTCGACAGGTTCCTGCCCTCCGGGACATGAAACAGAATCATGAGGTAACGCACGCAATGTATCATCTTCACGCCGCCCTCCGGGACGATTTTGTCCGTGATGAAAAGCGCACGGACGAAGCGGATAAACTCCATCCGGTTGCCTGTAAAACGGAAAGGGAAATCCGGGATGGGCTGCTCAGGGCGGAGCACTTCCAGCATCAAATTTATCGATTCCAGCTGTTCGCCAATGTAGTCCTCCAAGGCTTCGCGCAGGGCATCATCCTGCACAAGGAGGCGCCGCCCGTCCTCCTCCACGTAAAGATTGGGACGGCGGGGATGGCTGTCCTCCTTGTCCAGGAAAATGTGGTTGCGGATGTGCTTTAAGTGCACTTCCAGCATCCGAATTTTCCCGGCATTGGCAACCCTGTCTTGTGTCAGGAGGATGCAGTATTCCAAAGCAGCTGCCACCTCGTCAAAAAGCTGCTCGCGGTAGGCTTGCAGGGTTTCACAACCATTTACGGTAAAGGTCAGAGGGGCTCTGCCCGTGACGCAGATTTGCGTGTTTTTCAAGGCACGCAGGTATAAATTCATGGCGTTTTTTCCATGGGTTTAAGAATTTTATAAGTAAATAAAAATGCCCGGGGCGGGAAACCGCTCCCGGGCAAAGGGTTTAAACTATTAGAATCAAGAGAGTTCGTTTGTTAGCGAAAGGGCTTCTGCCAGCAGTTCCCTTACCGCTGCTGCGGGGCAGGGATGGCAGGTGCTTTTTCCGTCTTCGGGGTCGGGCGAGCTATTTCCACGCCGTCCACAATCATCCCGTCAGGGCAGATGAGGGAAACCAGGCAACTGTTCGGAGCCAGGTTCAGTACCTGTTCACCGGAAGAGATCGCGCCGAGCTTCTCCAACTGCGACAAGGAAGGCACCGGAATTGCGCCCACCCGGACCTGTTCCTCGCTGCCGTCCTTTACGGACACCCGGTACACCTCCGACGCCCCGCCGTTGATGCGCCGCACGATATAGCCATAGTTCTGCCCTGCGGATTTCGCGGCTTTCTGCAACGCCTTCTTCATCTTCTCCGGGTCAGTGCCTTTATCCACCGAGATATGCACCGTCCCGAACGTCGGCATGGAAGTCGGCTGCGCAGGTTCGATCATGAAGCGCGTGCTTCCTGTCGTCACAGGTGCCTTCAACGTCGGGTAACGCCCGTTCAGCAGGCCTTTCAGCACGCCGCCTTCCACCAGCACCGTCTCCGCGGCAGGCTCCACTCCGTCAGCGTCCACGGCATAGTGCCCCCAGAGGCGGGTGCCGTTGTACTCCTCAAGCCCTGTAAGGTTCTTCACTGACAGCCGGCTGTCCAGGATTTTCTCGCCGAAGCGGTTCTCCAGCAAGTCCGGCGAAGGCTGCAACATGCGGCGCGCTACCAAGCCACCAACGGTCAACATGTTTTGGTTGAACGCCATAGGAACCGCCCCATCCTCATACAGCACGGGACCCTTGTAGTTGCTGTCCGTCAGCGGGGCGGATTTCAACGCCAGCAAACGATCCGCAAAAGCACGCACTGCCGTCTCCAACTCCTGCACGTCCGGCAGTTTGCCGGGGGTTTCTGCCGAAACCGAATAATTGTCACGGAGCACCGTCCCTTCCGCCGTGCGCACTTCGCCCGTCACAATCACGCTCGCCATTCCCGCCGGTTGTTTCAGCTTCACGCCCTCGGATGTCAGCCGGTAGATATCCATGTCCGTCCCGTTCACCACCACGCTGCTGTTGAAGATATCCCTGTATTCTTTAAATATTGCAGAAAGGCGCGAAGCCAATTCTTCCAATGACCGGATATCGTATTCATAAGGCAGCGTCCGTTCCTCTATCCGGGTCACCGCAGGCAGTTCCTGCATGTCGGGCAACGAGGCGAGTTCCGCAGAAAGGGGGTTTGATTTCAGGTAATTTTCCTTTTGCATCCAGTCACCCAGGGCATAGCGGAACATTTCGTCCGTTGCTGCCCAAAAACCGCGCCGGATATTGTAGTAATCCGCCCCCACCGGCATCGCCGCCAAGGATACCTGGTTCACATACTGCATGTCGTTGTTGTGCGCATAGCCGCCCACCAGCAGTTGCACGCTCCCCGTCGACTGCTGCGGGAGGTCTACCGTGTTCATCACGCTCCCGAGCGATGCCGTCACCTGGAAACGGCGGTAACGCTCCAGGATATAGGAAATGTAATAGGGCTTCGCCATTTGGGGCAATGCCAGTTGCTGCAAATTGCGGTCCAACTCGTCCTGCATCGCGGAGAATATCGTCGCGTCCTCATCGGCGGATGCTGCCGCTTCGCCTTCCGGGGCAGGCAGCAACGCAGGGATGTCGCGGGACTGCGCGCGGCGCTGCGTCTCGATCTGGCTGACGTAAATCATCGGGGAAGCCGTCGTCACCGGGACCCATCCCGATTCCGCGCCGCACTGCCCGGTGAACACTTCAGGCGTGTCGCCGCCTGCCACGATATTGGAAAACATCGACAGCGGCGTGCCGATCATGTCCACCCCGCGCACCAATTCGTCCGGCCGTCCGTCAACATACACCCGGTACACCTCCAAAGGCATCACGTTGAAAGAGTTCAGGCTGCCGCCCTCCCCCGTATAGGTAAAGCCGCTCGTCACCGTCCGGATATAATAGCCGTAGGCCTTCCCTTGCCGCTTGGCTTCCTCCACGAGCATGGCGCGGAGTTCCGCCTCCGTATAGGGATGCGAGGTCTCGATCACCAGGTTCGACTGCCGCGACACAGGGTCGCCGCCGCCCGTCGCGCGCCCGTGCCCGTTGCTTGCGGGGAAGCCGTCCAGCGGCACGCGGCTCATCAGGAATTCCTTCAGCACGCCGCCCACCACGTTGTCCACGCGGCGCGCCTTCACGCCCTCGTCGTCATACACGTAATGCCCGTTCAGGTCGGTGCCCGCATAACGCGTGAGCGTCGGGTCGCAGTACACGGCAAAGTCAGCCGGAAGCACCCGCTCGCCCACCATCTTCTTGAAGGTCTGCCCGCCGGTCTTCAGGCGGTGTCCCTCCAGCCGGTGCCCGAAAATTTCATGGAAGAACACGCCGCTCGCCGGACCGGAAAGGATCGCAGGACCCGTGTAAGGGTCTGCCACCGGGGCGGCTTCCAGTGCCTTCAGCCTGTCCACCATGTCCCTTGCAGCGGCGATGACAGTAGCGTTGTCCGGAAGGCCTGCCGGGTCATAGGCAAAGTAATCCTCATTCAGCGGGAGTTCCATCCCGTCCAAGGCCTTCAGGGAAGCCGACAGCACAAGGCGGGCGGCCACGCGGTTCTGCACCACTTCCCGCCCCTCCGTGTCCAGGAAGTAAGTGCGCGTGCTCTCGAACGACAAGGATGCCGTGCCCTGCTGCAATTCAGGGAAGGACTTGAACACGGCGGAGATTTCGTCCAGCCGCGCCTGCCATGCCGCCATGTCGATGCGGCGCTTGTCCTCGGGCAGGGGAGCCTCGTAGTACTGCTCCACCGGCGCCTCCGAGAAGCCACCCGCCTTGTCCTCGTCCGCCACGCTCACCGTCGAGCGGGACTGCGTCTGGCTCCACACGTCCAGGGCATACTCGTAGCGGCTGAGCACCCCGCGCCACAACGCCTCGCGCAATGCGTCCGCCCCGCCATCGTCCCGCGGGAGCATCGTCCCCATCTCCACCTGCCCCGCTTGCGTCATCCGCCCGCCTTGGGGCACATATTTGAAGTTGTCCAGTTCAGGGCTTCCCAGCCGCACCTGCGGCACGAAAGACCGCCACTTGGTCTCGCTGCTTCCGGAAGCCGCCCCGAAAGAGCTGCTGAGGTCCACATTGTAAAGGTCGTTAACGCGGAAGCTCATATAATAAGGCACCGCGTCCTGCTTTTTCAATTCCCCCATGCTGTATTCCAGCTCCCCTTTCAGGAGCGAAATAAAGCCATCGTCCGGGCGTTGCCCGAATGCCCCTGAAGAAAACAGGAGCAGCAACAGTGCTAATCGTAAATTCAATCCTTTCATCTTTCTTTTTGTTTTTAGTTGTCTATCATTCATTATTCATTATTTATTCTGTTCCATGCGCCGGAAAGGCCCCCTGCCCTTAAGGGCTGTTAACAGTCTCGTAGGGAGGCTGTGGAAACCCTCGTAGGGAGGCTGTGGAGACATTAGTAGGCTTCCCTACTAGGGTCTAGTAGGGGGGCTGTGCCTGATGCCCTTCAGAACTCCTCCGTCCGCTTCGCCTCCACCTTTCCTATCTTAGGAAAGAGTACCTCAAAGAACGAGGAACATTCCGGCACAAACCCGAGCCGAATTTAATTGACATACACCTGACGGGAGACAGATCGCGGGGTTTTAAGCGGAGTGCCGCTCCCCGTGTACTGCGTCGTGACCGTCAGGGTGTATTCGCCAGGGGCGAGGTCCGCGGGGACGAGGATGACCAGCTGCGAGGGGTTGTTCACCGTAAGCATGTCCGCGGGGAGGAGCGTCTCGCCGGCTTCCTCGTTGCGGATCGTGATGCCCACCTTGGGGTCCTCGCCCGCCACCTTGAGCAGCCGGCCGGAGATGGTGAAGTTCCGCCCCGGGGTCATCGTCCCGTCCGTCGCCTGCGTCGCCGCGTCCTTCACGCCGGAAATGTACATCCCCGACGCCTTGTCGCCCAGGATGTCCACCGATGTTTCGGCTATCGCCTCCCGCAGGTCCTTGTCCTGCGTGAAGCTCACGTAGATGGAGTTCCGCTCCGGGTCCCACGCCCCGTTCACGATGGCGCCGCGGAACTGGGGCACGGCGTGGAACAGCCCCGTGTTCACCGAAAAGCCCCTGAGCAGCAGGTCTGCCGTCACGCGGTTGAACAGCTTCAGCGCGTGCTCCAGCGTTTCTGTGCGCAGGCCCGTGTCCTCGCGCTTCATCTCCTCGATGATGTCCGCCATCGTGAGGCTGCCGGCGGAGTCGAGCATCAAAATCTTGTCTTCCTTGTCGTCGACGGTGAGCGTGTTGTCCACCAGCCAACCTTTTAATGTGTGTTTCATGTCATTTAATGTTTTAAATAAGTGAATGTTATTTCTTCTTTTTCTTTGTCAGTTCGTTTAGTTGCCGCGTGAGGTCGTCGCCGAGGAGGCCTTTGGCGACAATCTTGTTTTCCTCCCCGATAAGGACGGTGTAGGGCAGGGAGGCGCCGACCATGTAGAGGGAGGCGATGCCGGAAGACCTGCCCTCGAGGTCGGAGCCGTTGGTCCAGATGGATATGCCGTCCTGCTCGATGGCCCTGCGCCATGCCATGAGGTCGCCGTCGAGGGAGATGCCCACGATTTCAAGCCCGCGCGGGCGGAATTGCTGGTAGAGGCGGATGAGCGAGGGGTTCGCCTGGCGGCTGGCAGCGTCGTCCGATGCCCAGAACACCAGCAGCTTGTACTTGGCGGGCACGCCGTAGAGCGAGAAGGTGTCGCCGTTCGGGCGGGTTGCCGCGAAGTCCGGCGCGACCTTGCCGACCGCCAGCTTGGCGAACCGGTCGAGGGCGGCGGCAATCCGCTTGCCGGGAACGGATGCCTTGGCGGCATCACCCAGGAGGCCGTACTTTTGTTGGAGGCTCTCCTCCGTCTCGTTCAGCGCGCCGAGGGCGATGACGTAGGCGGTGGCGTACTCGTCGGCGTTCGCCTGAATCAGGGCGTTGGCCTGCTCCACGGATTCGCGGTAGGCATGGTTCATTTGCGCCTGAAGGGCGTCAAGGTCTGCCCCGGTCTGCCGGGCTTGCGCCTGCAGCTGCGCCTGGGCGGCGGCGTAGGCTTGCCCGATTTGGTTGTAGCGGGCGAACAGCTCCTGCTGCTTCCCGCCCTGGAGCAATGCCCCCTGCATCGAAACGTTCAGCATGATGTTCGCCGGTTCGACAATCAGCGGGACATGCAGCACGCCGTCCGCCGAAGCGAGGTAGCCCCCGGCGGCGGGCACGTCCAGTTCGCCGGAAAGGAAGAGCGTCCCGTTTTTCAGCACCGCCGTGGCGAGCGTGTCGGGCTTCGCGCCGTCATCCCGCACCAGCAGGATTTCGCTCCCGTCGGCAATGCCGGCGACCCTCCCGCTGACCTGGTATTTCCCCTGCGCGTGGCAGGCCAGGCAACCGATAATCGATATCAAGGTAAAAGTGAATGTTGCTTTCATTGGATTCTATTTTGTTGTTATTATTCTCCGAGCACCTCGGCAATCTTCGCTTCCAGTTCCTTGCCGCGGAGGTTCTTGGCAATGATTTTATTGTTCTCGTCGAGGAGGAAAGTTTGGGGAATCGCCTGCACGAGGAAGTAGGCAGCAATCTTGCTCTCCGGGTCGATGATGTTCGGCCAGGGGAGCTTTTCCTCCTGCAAGGCTTTCAGCCAGTCCGCCGGTTTCTGGTCAATGGACACGCCGATGACCTCCAACCCTTGCTCGTGATATTTCTTGTAGACTTTTTTCACGTTGGGCATCTCCGCCCGGCAGGGGGCGCACCACGATGCCCAGAAGTCGACGAGCTTCAACTTCGCTTCCACGCCATAGAGCGAAAGCGTGTCGCCCTCGGCGGTCAGCCCAATGAAGTCGGAAGGCACGGAGCCGACTTCGACCTGCTTGAACTGTTCGATTTGCTGGGCAATCAGTTGCCCGGAAATGCAGTTTTTCGCCGTCTCGCCCAAGCCGTCGTACATCAACTTCAGGGAGGCGTAATCCATTTGCTGCATCCCGGAAACAATGACAAAAGCAGTGACGGGGGAATCCTTGTAGGTCTCGAACAGGGCGGCTTGCTGCCTGCCTGCTTCTTCCGCCACCTTTTGGAATTGCTGTTGCAAGGCTTGCATCTTCATCTGGTTGCCGGAGGAATAGGCGGTCCGGGCTTCCTGTTCCATTTTTTGGCTTTCGCGGGCTACCGTTTGGGTGATGGCGTCGTATTGGTTCCAAAGTTTCTGCGCCTCGCCGCCGCCCTCGACTTCGATGCCGTTTTCCCCGGCAAGGATGGTGTATTCCGTATTTTCCAACATTAGGGTGGCGATAGGCTGCTGCTGGTCGGTCAGGATATAGACGGGCGTCATTTCGTTCACTTTGCCTGAAAAGCTGAAGTTGCCGTTCACCATGACGGCCTGCCCCAAGCGGATTGCCCCTTCCGTCGTATTAGTAACCAACATCAGGTTGCCGCCCAACGTGCCACCGAGGCGTCCCGTAATTTTGAAGCCCTCCTGGGCGGATAACGATATGCTTGCCAAAAGCAATAAGGCAAATAGTATCTGTTTCATATTGAGTTTTAGTTTAATGAAGGCGACCACCCAAAGGCCGCCTTCAGGATGAATTATTCAGAAAGGGTCAGTTCCTTAAGCGGGATGAATTTCCCAAGGCGGAGGCAATACACGCTGCTGCCGCTGATTGTGCCTACCAACTGGCTACTCATGCTCAAGCGGATGTAGCGCACGGGGGCACGCAAGTCTTGCGGCACGCTGATGAACGTTTCCTCGCCGGGGGAGTTGCCGATGGCGGCGCTCCCGTCCGCATAGGTGGCATTTGTCCACGAAACGCCGTCCTTCGAGAACTCGATGGTCAGGGAAGGCAGCAAAAATTTCTCATCTCCCGATTCAGCACGGGACGGCTGCCCGACCTTGAAACCTGCCACGGTTTGGGGCGTTTTCATGTCGAACGTCACGGTGACGACGGAAGCTCCGATGCTCTGCGACGGCTCGAAATAGACTTCTTCCTCGTAAGTCCCGAACCAAGGATCCTCGACAATGCGGAGAGCATCGTAAAGCAACCATGCCGCACCGTTGGCGGCGTAGCCGTTGAAAAGCGTGTCGGAACAGGTGACTTTCCAGCCGGTCGTGTCTAAAGCGGCAAACACCGGTTTTGCGTCCAGATTTTCCGCGCCTTTCTCCGTAATGCTGAAGTCGGGGCTAATCAGCCCGGCATCTTGGTACAATTCGAGATTGTCAACCGACTCGTACAAATTGTCATAAATGTAAGTATTGTTTCCGAAATAGTGGCTGTTGTAACGCTCCACCTCGAACGACGGCCGCGTCTCTTCCAGGAACGACAACACCATCAAACCGATGTACTGGTCTGTAGTGCTTGCAAATTTGCTTGTCTGGGAAGGTTGCATGTAACGGTTTTTGCCAAGGATGACTTTTTCCAGGTTGGGGAAATACATCAGGTCCTGCATGGAGGTGAAGTCATAATCGAGTTCCAGGGTTTTCACGTTATTTACCTCGCTTTCCCAAGCGGGACCGTATTGCTGCAACATCAATTGGGAGAATTCCGTAGACCACAAGCGTTCATTTATATCCAGTTCCTCGTCCTGGAATTTGATCTCGTCCACGCATTCCGGGAGCCTTCCTTCCCGCTTGACGGTGATCGGGCGGTTGAAATCGATTCGCGCCCCTTCTTCTTCCGGCAGCAGGAACATGTTAATGCGGTTGACAGGCACCAACATCATGCCATAATAATCGAAGTATACCGAATCGGCCATGTGCGCTTTCACGTTCCAGGTGCTTATCTCGCTCTTGCCTACCTCGTAATAGCAGAGTTCCAATTCCTTGACGTTTTCATTGTCCTGGTCGAGGACGATTGCCAACTTGTCGCCCATGCGGCTGAAAGCGGAGATGCCACGGGTGAAGGTGCGAAGGTCCTCGTGGGTTTCCGTGTAGGGACGCCCGTACTTTTCTTCAATCAAGGATTCCGTGCTGTCGGCGGACTGGTTGCTCACCCGCACCGTGTAAACGGCATCGACCAAATTTTCAATGAAAATGGTGTCCATCAAATCCTCCGGGTCGACAGGTTCCGTACGCTCGATATAACGGACTTCCGGGGTCTTCTCGTTTTCGGATTGCCAGGTGATTTTTACCCGTTTGATGCCGGCATCGATGTTGTTTTTCCAGATGACCTGCAAGCGTTCCCAGCCGGGTTTCACCTCTACGTCCGAACATTTGCCCAGGTAGCGGATCATGCCGCCCTCGGTGTACTCGTCGTACGTTTCCTCCAGGGTCTCGCTGCATCCCCAGGCGAGGAGGGCGGCAAGCAAAGTAATCGTATAATATAATTTTTTCATCATAATTTCTCTTGTTTCGTTGTTTATTCAGCTTTAACCAATACCTCCATTTCTTCAAAAGAAACGTATTCAGCGGCATTTTCTTCATATCCCTCCGGATATTCGTCCCTCCAACGTTCGCTATTGTACGTGTCCTCCACCACAAGGATAATGTAACGGAACTTGTCGCCCGTGTAGTTGCACGGCATCCTCAGCAGAATAGGCTCGGCTTCGGCAAATTCAGCATCAGTCGCATTGCTGTAATCTTCCCCCGGTCCCCAATACGCCAAAGTATTCCTGCACCAGGACTTGGCAAACCAATTATCGTAGGAATGGTTGTCATCAAGCGAATAGAGCCGGGCGCAATCGGCGATGTCCACGGTTTCAGGATTCTCGTTTGTGCCGTACACATTTGCCTTGCATGGCAGGCGGGACGGATAAAAACCGCTCCAGATCGCACCGATGGTCAAATCCTCGCCTGGTTGCGGGACAGTTGAAATCCTGGGAAGATTGACTTTAAGGTTCAGGAACACATATCCCAAAAGGGCTGCCGGCACTTTCGGCTCGCGCAAGTCGAAAATAAACCGCTTGCCGTACGCTTCGGGACCTGCCACAAACGTGCTGAACATATTGGGTTCATTTGCCAGAATATGGGCACGGAAGCCTTCGCCTTTTTTATTCCCGTCGAAAAGATAGGATGTGCCAAGGGCGTATTCCGGTCTTTCCACGACAGATCCCGTAAAATGGAAATCGAAGTCCGTGGGAGCCAACGTGTCCATCATAAGGCTCGGGATGTCCTCGTATATCTCCATCTTTACACGGTGCCCTTCGTAATCGTCCGTCCGCACAACCACATTTAATACATCCACTTTCTGGCTGATTTCGAAATTCAACGTGTCGCCCCCCTCCGCAATGGGATAACTGCCCATCAGGATGGAATCCAATTGTTGAGTGGCAGGGTTCGTCCCGATATAGAACACGTGGATCGTACCGTCTACGGTTTTAGGAGTTTTATAGGTAACGTTGAACCCTCCCCAGAAAGGATTGACTGTCAGGCTGTCGAACAGTGCCACTGCGGCGGCGGCCTCCGTGTCGAACGTCATCTCAATGGGGGCGGATTCCTGCATCTCGCTGTTGAAGAAGCTCAACTGCACCGGCTCCGCCGTCCGGGCTTCCGTGAAGCCGCCCAGCAGGAGCGTGTCCGTGAGGTAACTGCCGTCCTTGACCAATTGTTCCCCGAACGCATTGGTATAGCGGGCACGCACCCCGAAAATGTCCAGGTTGTCGGGCAAAACGTAGTGCATGACCGCCCCGCCCGGCACGGGCTTGAAGGATATGCTCGGAAATTCCACCGGCACGTCGAAACCGATGTTGTCGTCATCCTTGCAGGAGACTATTCCCGCGATGACCAGGAAAAAGAAAAGGATTCTTTTTATCATATCATACTGTATTTTTGATTAAACATGATTTACCAGCCGGGGTTCTGCACGCATCCCGTCCTTTGCACTTCTTCGCTCCGGATGGGATAAAGGTAATCCCGCGGCGCCACGAATTTGTTGCCGGAGAAGACGACCACAGGTCCGTTGCCGTTGTTGTAAAAGCTGTTGACGTTGTTGCCGACTACGTTCCAGCCGAATACCTTCTCATTCAGCTCGATGTTGGCAATTTTCCAACGGCGCACGTTCCAATAGCGGTATCCCTCGAAAGCGAACTCAATGTTCCATTCCTGGCGGATAATGTCGCGCATTCCCGCTTGCGTCTTCACCTTGGTCGGGTCCTTGGCATTCCGCCAGGCGACTTCCACGTCGGGGATGCCGGCGCGTCTCCTGACCACGTTCAGGTAGTCATAGACTTCCTGGTCGGGGGCAGCCTTGTACTCGTTCAGCGCCTCGGCGGCAATCAGGTACATTTCCGCCAACCGGAAAATCGGGAAAGGCGTATCTCCTACATCCTGCAAAAGATTTTGATGTTCTGCGATATTTGATTTCGAATAACTCCATTTTTTCAAGTAATAGCCGGTGATGTTTTGCGGCGTAAGCGCGTTCAACCGCGTCGCTTCCAATCCCCAGCCTTCGCCCTGGTAAGCCTCGACTTTGTAATTGTTTTCCTCGGTTGTTCCCAAACGCCAATAGCAACGGTCGGCAGCAATGTCAGCATAGAACCGAGGCTCCCGGTTGCGGTGCAAGGCAAGCACAGGCTCGTTCAACGCTACTACCCCAGTGTACTTGGGATTCGTTTCCTCACTGATGGCGTAAGGGTTGCCGCTGCCGACCCAACGCAAATCCTGGTCGATAGGCAACCCGTTTTCCGTGTAGAACATCTCGACCATCTTCATGGTGGGGACGTAGCAAGCACCCGGCAAGGTATGGTAAGAACCGTCATTGAATTTGGGCATAACATACCGGTATATATCGTATCCCATGTACATCCGGACCATCCATAATGCCTCTTTATTGGCAAAATTGAATGTATGGATAGAATTTTCAATGTCAAGCATGGTGGATTGCAAAGGCGTATTCGCAGAGGAACCTTCAATCAAGGATGCGCCTCCTTCTTGGTGTGCACAATCAATCACCGCGATGGCGGCATCGGCAGCCCGCTTCCATTTCTCGGGATCTTTCTTGTCGCTGAACAGGGGTTCCCCGTCCTTGTTTTTAAAATTGGCATAGTCCGGGTTGCCGTTGAAGAGGTCGGATGCCTGGTAAACCAACGCCCGCGCCTTGAGTGCCAAAGCAGCCTCTTTGTTGAAATAGGCACGCCGGTCGCTTTTTTTCTTGCTGGATACGGGAAGGTCCGGAGCAGCTTCATCGCATAGGCGGACGATGTAGTTGAAGCAGGTATCCACGTGGCTGCGCGGGAGTTTTAGCTTCTCGACATCCTGGTTGGGGTCGATTTCTTCCGGGGCGATGATGACCGGCCCGTAACGGCGCACCAGTTCGAAATAATAGAAAGCCTTCAAGGCTTTCACTTCCGCCTTCCATTCTTTTTTATCCACTTCTTCTAAGTTATACACGTTATCAATGCGGTTGATAAAATGGTTGCACAGCGAGATGGCCGTATAGTAATCTTCCCGTCTGTCATTTATTCTCTCCAACCAACAATCGTCATACGGGGATAAGACATTTTGTTTGCCTGTGATGATATCCAGGCCTACCGGATGTCCGGAATTCAGCAAGTAATTGTCCGCCACCATCTCGTCACTTCCGAAAAATGCAACATTTGCCGCAGGGTCATACGGAAATTGTAAAAACACGTAACAGCTTCTCAGCCATTCCGCAGCTCCGGCATAAGTCTCGAAGTCCGAATCGATGGTCTTGATATCGCTTTGCGGCACCACGTCCAGCCAATTGCTGCACGAAGTGGACAGGAAAAGCGGGAGCAATAAAGCAATTAATATTTTCTTTTTCATTTCCTTGTTTTTAAAGTTAGAAACTAATGTTCAATCCAAGCGCATAGGTCTTCTGGATGGGATAGTTGAACCCGTTCTCGCCAAGCTCCACATCCCAAGTCTTGAAATTGGTAATCAGGAAGGGATTGTTGGCGCGGGCGAAGAATTTCACGTTTTGCATCCGGAAACGGTCTGTAATCTTTTTCGGCAGATTATAGGCAAGTTCCAAGGACGTACAACGCAGGAAGCGGCATTCCCGCATAAAATAGGTGGACTTGCGGATATCCGTCTCATTGGCATACCAATTTTCCTGCTTATTGTATTCCGTAATGTCCAGCACAGAGAGCCGGGGCCAGAAAGGCTTGTTTTCCGTGGTTTTTTCCGTCCAATGGCTTTCGTAAATCTCTTTGAGCATGGCGTGGTCGTTCACAAAGGGCGAGAGTGCCGACGGGTTCAGGAAGAAACCACGCTTGCCGGAACCCTGGAAGGCGAAGTTGAACTCCCAGTTCTTGTAAGTAACGTAGCCGCTGAAGCCATAGACTAACCGCGGGGTTTCGGGGAAACCGATATGCACGGCGTCCTCGATGTCGATGACCCCGTCGCGGTTGACATCGCGGTAACGGATATCGCCGGGCATGATGCCGGTATTCGCCTGGGGCGAGTTGTCGATTTCCGCCTGGTCACGGAACAGTCCTTCGGCAATGTAGCCCACAGGTTGGGAAATCTCGTGCCCTTTCTTCCATTGGTAAGACGGACGGTCGGTCGGTTCCTCGATTTCCTTGTAGATCGCCTTGCTGTAGGTAAGGGTTCCGTTCAGGATAATCCAGAAATCATTCGAGAAAGCATGCTGCACTTTGGCAGACAAGTCCACCCCGCGGGAGCGGATTTTCCCGAGGTTGTCCAACGGGTTAACCTCAACACCCATATGGGCAGGAATGGTCACACGGGTCTCGATGATGTTGTGGCGGATTTCCTGGTAGAAATCGGCATTGAGTTCCAGAATGTCCTTGAAGAAGCGGGTCTCGACTCCCAGGTTGATTTGCTCGGCAACCTCCCATTTCACATCGGGGTCACCGTAATTCTTGATCTGTTTACGCATAAAATTTTGCCCTCCGGGTTCAGGCTCCATATATCCTCCTGTCCCTGTTATTTCCGGCATATAAACGAACCGGGGCGATTTGATAATCCCGTCGTTGCCGACTTGTCCCCAGGATGCCCTGAGTTTGAAATAAGAAATCCATGGGTTGATGCCTTGCATAAAATTCTCCTTGGACACCAGCCAGGCACCTCCCACGGCGGGGAAGAAACCCATGCGGTTGTTTTTCGTGAACCGCTCAGAACCGTTATAGCCAAAGCTGGCTTCCACGAAGTAGCGGTCCAAGAACCCGTAACTGCCACGCATGGAGAAACTCAGGTTGCGCTGTTCAAAACTGTCGAAAAGCCCTTCGATAGGAGCAGAACTTGCTTGTTGCGCCTGTAGTACAGCGGTCAGTGAGGTCTGGTGCTTGGTGTTGTCTGCCCCGCCCCAGGCTGCCGTATGCAACAAACGAAGTTCGTAAACCCATTGTGTGGATGACGTAGAGGCACTTCCCCCTTCTGAGGGCTTTTCCAATGTTCGACTCGCAGAGCCTTCATTTAATGCAGTCAGCGTGTGCTCGCCAGTCTCGAAATTATAGCCGCCGTTCTCGGCATCCATATAATAATAAAATGGGGTAGTTGTGAATGCGTTCTGTTCATAGGACTCTTTCGAAAAAGAAGCTGCCGCCCGGAATTCCAATCCTTTCAGTAATGGGGAAAGGTTGTGGATATATTCGAACCGGGTAGTCATACTGAAACGATTACGGTCATTATAACCCGCTTGTAACTGTGCGTATGGGTTAGTTGCAAGGTTCTGTCCTACAACCATACTCCCGAATCTCAAGTGCGGCCAATTATGTTTCTTATCCCCCGGATAGGTGGGTGCGAAGTTGACCGGCGAAGCGTTGAAAGCCTTTGCATAAGCCTGGGTCACATCATCAAAAGGTCCATGATATTTATCATAGGAGAAAGAAGAGTTCACCAGCAATCTAATCCCGGCGTTCAGGTTCACGTTCAGGTTGACACGGGAGGAAAGCGTGGAGTTTTTGATATTGACATCAAACTCGTTCAAGCGGTCGGTTTTTAACATGCCTTGGTCATGTACGTAATTGATGGAAGCATAATATTGCACCAACTCGGAACCGCCCCGCACGTTGATGCCTGCCCGGTGGTT
>CALUKF010000007.1 GCA_944321145.1 uncultured Odoribacter sp.
AAACTCAACTTTTCCACTCCAAAAAGGGAGTTCTTCAAATTAATTTCGTAATATTGCACTTGCTGTTTGACTCTGCCAAGAAAGAAAAAAACTAACTATCTATCAGAATATAGACAAAAAGTCCTATCTTTGCATAATAGGTAATAGATTGCAGATAAAGAAGAAAAGCAGATATTCAGAAACAGAACTAAAACTTTAAGGTATGGAAAGCGGCATGATTTATCAACTCAGGCATTTTTTTAGAGGGCAGCCGATTGAAAAAGCATGGATATTCGGCTCATATTCAAGGAATGAAGAGACTACGGCAAGCGACATCGATATTTTAGTGCGCTTTGTTAAAGATGCCGATATGACCTTGTTCAAATACGTTGGAATCATTGAAGCCCTTCTGGAATTACTGCACCGAAAAGTAGATTTAGTGGAAGAAGGACAAGTCAAAAGTTTTGCCCAACCCTCTGTCAATAAAGACAAAATTCTGATATATGAGAGAGAAGCCTAAAGCTTTTGCAACTGCTTAAAGAAAACATACAGAAACTTTTAACGGAAAACAACCTTTGAAATCATCATAGGTCCAAACAAATAACAAGACTTGGGATTCGCTGGGTGTGAGGCGGATGAGACACGTTTCCGAGACGTATAGACAACGTTTGCCGACGGCAGTAGGGCGTGATGGAAACGTGGGTGATACGTCGCGAAGCAAGCGATGGGCAAGCGTTGTAGGGTGGTTGTGTGAAAGGTACATAAGAATTAGGGAAAAGCGACAAGTGCCGCCAACGGCAGGGTGCCTGTAGCTTTCACTTCGTTTTCAATTCCTTCTCATCCCACAAGGTGCTTGCTGAACGCTTACGCCTCCGCTCGGCGGATAGTCCCGATTGAATTTCCAGCGAAGGCGTAAGCAAGGTGTAAGAAACTTATTCACTGATTAGAGACTAAATCTATAGGAGAACTGCGAGATAAGGCTAGCAGTTTATTCCAAAGTTTCCAACTGCAATTCCAAGGCACCGCTGTCATGACCGGAGAAGACGATGGCACCTTGGGGATTGACGAGGAGGAAGGTGGGGATGGCAGTGATGTCGTAGAGGGTGCCGATAGCTTTGGAAAGCTCAGGAGAGGCGAGGAGTTGCGTCCAGGGGAGCTGTTCTTCGTCCATGGCTTTCTGCCAATCGGCAGGCTTGCTGTCCAGGGAGATGCTGAGGAAACGGACACGCTCGCCGTACTGCTTGTACATCTCGCGGAGGTGGGGGAAACTGGCACGGCAAGGACCGCACCACGATGCCCAGAAATCAATGAAGGTATAACCCTCCGGATTCAGTTGCGACAAAAGAGATTGCTCCTTGCTTTCCGGAGTAAGGACTGTGCCGTCCTCCAAGGGCTTGCCTTGCGCAAAGGCAGATGCATTCTGCAGGTATTCGCGGAACTCACGGAGCGGGGCACAAGTGTCCTGTGCTTCGGCGAAGAGGGCAGCAAGGTCATTCAGGTATGCCTGGTCGTAAGTAAAGGGGGCGCGTTTCAATTGTTCCGCCAAATACAGGTTCACGTAGAGGTTGCCGTTGGCACGGATAAAGTCGCGGTTCTGTACTTCCAACTGCCCGCGGGCTGCGGCGGCTGCTTTGTAGTCGGCAAAATCACCGTTTTCCATGTAGGCTTGCTCACGGGTGCGGATTTCATGGCGCAAAGGGATAGTCTGCTGCTGGTAGGCGCAGAACACGTCCTGTGCGGGGGAACCTTTCAGGCTGTAATTCTTCTCCTTGCGGATGTCATATTGCCAGAACGAGCGAGGCAGGCTGTCAATGTGAGGCGTGGTAAAAACAAGGTCGCCGTTCTCTGCAAAGAACTCAATTTCCACGAACTTCACGGCATGGTCATCCTGAATGCCGCGTCGTTCAGCGATGTCGCCGTTGTTCAGAGAAAGGCGGCAACAGGCGGGATAAGGCAATTTGCCCTGCAGTTCAAAACGTTCGCCGAGGACATAACCACGGGCAATAGCGTTCCAGGTTTCACCAACAGGCGTAAGGACTACTTCCGTACTATCCATCGCGCCGGGCACTGTGCCACGCAGTACAAAATGATCTTTGGGCGGCTGACTGCATGCGGCAGCCAAAAAGAGAAGGGGGATAAGGATTCGTTTCATGATATCATTGCAAATTTTAAAGTTACACTATAAAGTCAAAGAAAAATTCCAGAAGTGAGCGTCAGCGGTTTCGGGGCTGGAAATCCTGCATCATAAAACGCAGAGAACGGGTCTGCTCGTTTTCCGGAAGGCGGGAAAGCACTTGCTCGCCGACAGCGGCAATGCGTTCCTGCAATTCGGATTTCCCGGAGGCTTCAAAGCAAGAGAGGGCAAGGACATAGGCGTTCAAATCCTCTGCCGTGAGGGTGGCGGCATCCTGCTCCATGCGGGCGACAATGGACTCTGCCATGCGCTCACCCTGCTTGGCATAATCTTTAGGCACCTTGCCGTCCGTGCCCCACGACATGCCACGATAGCCAAAGGCACAAGACTGCACGGCAGCGGCATTTCCCTCGTCAAGGTAATCCTCCAACAAGCGGGCAAGCTCCTTGGTTTTCTGATGACAAACCAAGTCCGCCAAGCGGAGCATATTGTCCAAATCCGCCTGCGCCTTCACACCAAGGGCGGGCACATCGCGGGCAAGCGTGTCAAAAGGCACATCCCCCTCCTGGTTGTAGCCCATGACATAATCGCTGAGGGCATCCCAATAGGCTTCCGTGAGGAGGCGGTCGACCTTGCCGCTCCCGACCTGTTCACGCAATTCGGGAAGGTGCGCCAGCATAAATTGCCAGATCGGGGAACCAATAACGCAAGCCTCGCCATAATAAATGTTCCAATATTCCGGCTGCAATTTCTCCGTGTCGCTCAAGCGTTCAAGAAGTTCGGCGTAAATTTTTGCCTCATCGGGGTCGGCGGCATCATTGAGCACCTGCCAGTATGCCACTAGCTGGCGGTTGTCCATATTGCCCTCCGCATAACGGCGTTTCTGGGCTTCGAGGCTAGTCTCGGCGTTCAAGCCTTGCTCCACGCGGGCGATAAAAGCCTCCAAGTCGTCAGCCCCCACCAGGCGGTGCTGGATGGTGCCGTCCGGGCGGATAATCAAGAAAGTGGGAAAGGCTCGCACTTCCCATTGCTTGGCGAGCTCCACGCCCTCGCCTTTCTCCATGTCGTACTTCACGCAGACGAAGCGAGGGTTGAAGTAATCGCCCGCCTCCTTTTGCGGGAAGACCTTTTCCGCCATCTGGCGGCAGGGACCACACCATGAGGTATAACAGTCTACGAAGAGCAATTTTCCTTCCGCCTTGGCGGCAGCAAGGGCATCAACGTATGCCAAGTTGCGGAAGTTTGTGCCATCTCCAGAGACAACTCTTTCTTTTTGAAATACAGCCTGCATACCGCCATCAACGCTGTCAATTACAATCCTTACTATTTCCCGCTCGCCAGGTTCTATTTTTTCGCCCAGCAGATTATATCCCGGTTTGGGGAGTGCCCATTTCCTGCCGTCAATGGTGTCGATTTCAAAATGACCGGTAGCCAATTTTTTGTTTTGATCTTCCCAACCTGATACAAACCATTCAAAAATGTTTTCTGAAATCTTGATGTCGCTGCCCCTCTCGACATTCCAAACAAAGCGACCATTTTCCACAAAAAGGTGTTGCTCTAACCGCTCCCCGGCACGAATCCAAATGTCTTGGTGTTGCCAGATGTATTCCGGATGTTCATTCAAGTCGCCTTTGATTTCCAGAAATACAGAGTCTGCATACTCAGGAAATTTCAAAGGTTCGTCATTTATAGGAAAAGAAACTATAGTACTTTTCCCTATCATTACCCATATAAAAAGAAGAATTGCGTTCATATCATCTATTTAAAATTTAATCTACTGCACATATTAAGAAACTACCCCCTAAAGCTTTATCCGGTATGACGGGAGCCGCTCGCGCTGCTTTCATGCAGCGCGAGAGCAAAACAAATGAGTGATTTCATGATGTGTTTTTGAATTTAAATCAATTTGTGGCATCCCGCACACAACGCACGCGCATCATCGGCACAGACAAGGGATCTGTCGACATGCGGTAAACTTCTGAAGAGTTGTAATGCAACTTGCGATAGTAAACCCTGCCGTCCTCATCCTGCGTTGAAGTCCAAAAGAAACCTTTTTCCTTCACGAAGCGAACATCCATAGTATATGGCCTGCCAGAAAATGAAGCATTGCCGGAAAGCTGCAAACCCAATCCGATGCCTTCTTCACCTTGGCGGAGGAGGTCGGCTACGCCTTTGCCCCGCCAACCTTCATCAGCGGCTTCACCCGGAGACATGCCAAGGGCTATTTCCAATTGCTGCCAATCTTCATCCGTCGGGAGGCGCCAGCCATCGCCCAATGACTCGCACACCTCACAGGCAGTCTCCCATTCGTAAAGATTGCCATAACGTGCAAAGTCCTGCTGCTCGGCAGGTGTGCCTTCTTCCGTTCCTGAGAAATACGTTCCTAACCAATCCCCGTATTTGTTCAAGTCGTATTCAGCCGCGAAATACGGAATCCCGGCTTTCAGATTGGAAGTCATCCATTCTTGATTGCCAATCCGGACATAATGATACACCTCCCCGGTAGAGGCATCCGTCCATTCACCTGTGCTTTCAGGCAAAACTACCGGCAAATCGTCATCACTACATGCAAAACCCAACAGGCTAATCGCTAATATAATATACAAGTGTCTCATCTTTTTTGCCTTTAAATTGTTAGAATTTCATTCCTGCCAAAGCAGTCACTTCTTTTATGATTTCATATTTCTGCAACACAATGTCATAACGGGAAAACCTTTGATAAACTTCTTCGTCCGTCATGGTCAGGAGGAGATGAATGTAAGATGCTACATCTTCTCCTTGAGTACAATAATACTCGTCAGCCCCTGCCGGCACCAAAAAACCAATTTCATAATATTCCTCCATGCTGCTTTCACCATTGTTATATTCATTGTACATGCTGTCCCCCCATTCATCGATTGCCAAATCATAGAAAGACTGTAAATTTCCTGCGTATTTCAAGGCAATGCCACTGCCAGCCATATTGGCAATCAACATATCCTGCTCCTCTTCCGTGCCTTCGATTTCCGGCAAGGCAATGATAAAACAACGCAAGGACGTGCAAAAATCTAACGACTGTACAATTATGTCGCCATAACTATCCAAAGTTGTGATAATACTGTCTACGACCAAAACGGAATAGGGCTTGGTCAAGTTGATTTTCTCCATTCGTTTTGCCAAACCGCTGACAAATTCTGCCCGCTCGCGTTTTTGATCCATACTTTGGCAATAAACAAAGCGGTAACTCGTATAGCTATCATAACCGGTAAGTTGCCAATTAGGATCAACGGTTTCCGTTCGATAATAAGGATCGCCCTCGCTGTCGACAGTTAAAAGTTCATGGCTCAAAGTATCGTTGAAAAGGATATAAAATCCATTTTCTTCAAAAAATTCCCTGCGAAGCACGGACTCCTCGTCTGTGGCTTCCGGATCAGGAAGGAAATTGTTAATGCTGCCTATCGGGGTCAAGTCATCTTCAGAACATGCCCACAAGGTGCTTGCCGCACATAATATCAAGAAGTAATAAATGTGTTTCATCTTTCTGTGTATTAATGTTTAGATACAAATTCAATAACCTATGGCACTATAATAGGCATCCCCAAATGCTTCATCGTATTCATCTTTCTCCTCTTGGGTCGCATAGCCTTCATACCAATAAAAATCATCCGTCTCTGCCCAAGCATAGTCGTGCTCTATTTCCCATTGAGCCATGGCTGCCCCATCTTCCGCGCCTTTCTCAGCAGGGGTTTTCAAAGCATCGGCGTAGCCTTCTTCAAAAGCGGTATTGTATTCATCAAAATTGTAATCCCTACAATCCCACATGTCATTGTAGCCATCTCCATATTCGTCTCCTGCAGCAAAATCGACACGCCCGGCAGCAAAACCGTCGGCATAGCCAGCCAGCCAATCTTCCGATGCCCCTCCCTCATCCGGATAGGCTTCATTATAACCTTCTTCAAAGGCTGCCTCATAAGCATCCCCATAGATATCAAATTGGTCATAATCAGCATTATAATAACGATAGTAATTGGGATTGTAATTATCCGGCAAATGCTCCGCACCAACCTCTTTGTCTTCTGCTCCAACTTCCAATCCAGCCCTATAACCATCTGCTTGCCCCAATGCTTCAAAATCCAAACCGGCAAACTCGTTATGCACTGTGCCCGGACGGTCAGGACGAGAAACAGAAGAAAGGTCTGGCTGGAAATCAGTCACTTCTTTCGGCAACGCCAAAGTATAAGCCGGATCATTTTCAGCCAAGGTATAAACAGTCGTCACATATTCACTTCCTGTCGTAGGATCCGCCTCTGCGTTGAAATCCGTATAATAATGAGTGATCTCTTTACTATAAGGATATTGGGCATCTACCATATAACGGCGCAAATCAAACCAACGGTGACCTTCCAAACAAAGCTCCCGCTCGCGCTCGTCGCGAATAAATTGAACCAATTCGCCACCGGTGCCATAGTTAGCGTTATCCGTCCTCACCCTCCGGCTGCGCAATTGCTGCAACAAACTGACAGCCTCTCCGCTATTTCCCAATTGGGCTGCAGCCTCTGCCGCATTCAAATAAGCTTCAGCCGTACGCATCAGGAAAAAGTCGCCCACCTCGTTGTATTCCCCGGAAGTATATAAATCCGGTCCATCGGCTTTATTAAGCACCCATTCAGGAGAATATACGATGCCATAGACAATGGGATTGATTTGGCGGATATAAATTCCCCGGCGCAAATCGTTATCGTCTCCTTCCTCACCATACAGATCAACCAGATTTTGCGAGATGCAAAACGTAGGCACGACAAGCGTATCCCCCATCAAAGAAGTCCCTTCGTCCATAAAAGTAATAGGTGCCAACACATGCCCTCCCATAGAAAAAATCGTCTCCACAGAAGAGCGGTTAAGAACGCTGGTTCCGCTTGAAGCGGTGTAAGCATTCAAATCTTCCAAATCCCCCTTGCGTTGCATGACGCTATCCGCATAGTTGTAAGCATTTTGCCAATCCTGCATATAAAGGTACACCCGGCTGGTCAATAAAAGTGAAGCAACAATGTCCGCACGATAGGGATGATTCTTTACGTTTGTTTGCCGCAAGCATTCATTGGCAACTTCCAAGTCTGCCAAAATATAGCCATACACTTCACTCAACGGAGAGCTTTCCCACAAGCGGTCCTCAATCTGAGGTGTCCGTTTGATTGGGATTCCCGGTTCCGTGGAAGCAGTATTGGGGTCATAGGGACGCGCGTACATATTCACTAACGTAAAATAGTAAATCGCACGCAAAAAATAAGATTCTCCCTTTATCCGGATTTTTTCCAATTCGTCCTCTTCATCAGCAGCTGATTGCTCATCAATGGAAGCAATAATTTGGTTTACTACATTGATGCGTTTATACAATTCATTCCAATCCCTATCTTCCGCATTAATCGTCGTCCCCTTATAAGTGCTTCCTACCTGCCGCTGCCAAGTGATGTAGCCAAAATAATCATCCTGAAGATGATAATTGACTTGCCAGGTCTTCCTAAAAATCTCCAGCTCATCCGTCATAAGATGCAAACATTCCAAGAAATCACTTTCATACGTAGTAGAAGAATACTCATTGAACATCCTGCCCGGACGCCAATAACCATCCCCGATAAGCAATTCGTCCAAGTCTGTGTAGCTCTCAACTTTGGACAAATCTTGCGAATATTCTTCCAGAAAATTTGTACAAGAGGTTGCCAGCACAATCATTAATCCTATGAATATATATTTTTTCATCTTGCCTTGTTTTTAAAATGAAACATTCAAACCTATGGAATAGGTCGGACGGTCGCTCAATTGCACTTCAGCGAAGCCGCTTTGCGTAGGCGTTTGCCCGTCCAATTTTTTAGAGCAAATGGTAAACAGATTACTGCCTGACAAGGTTAATTCCAAACGGGACATACCCGTCTTTTTCAATATATTCTCGCCAAACTGATAAGTCAAACTAATGTTGTTGCATTTCAAGTAATTGGAACTTACCACCCTGTGATTCCCGTAATCATACATTTCCCAAGCATTATTTGCCAAAGGCTGCATATTATCCACAAGAACAGAATAATGGTCTCCATATTTATAATAAGCATCTCCGTTGCTCTCGCTAATAATTGCCGGAATATTTGTATGCCTTTCGTCACCGGGCTGCTTCCAACGATTCAATTGCATGCGGTTCATATTCCGCTCCGGATAAATGACACTCACATCAATGCTTCCATCGCTTGCTGCATCATAAAGTCCAAAAAGCCGAATCTTGCCGCCTAAACTATAAGCAAAACTTCCTGACAAACGGAAATTCTTATACCGCACACTCGTATTCAATCCTCCGGACATCACAGGCTCACGCCGCCCGGAAGCCTCCAATACTTTAGTATAAGTGTCATACCGGCTCAAGCCTATTAATTTGTCCTGTTCATCCTCCATATCATCAAAAAGCGGTCCCCCATCCACCGGACTAAGCCCGATAAACTTGTAAGAATAAAATGTGCCTACAGCTTTTCCTTCAACAACGGCAGTGCCATCCAAATAATCCTGCAATTCATAAGCATTACCATCCGGATCCGTTTCCACTTTATTGATTGTCTTGCTAAAAGAACTGGACAGCGTCCATCTTACATTCTCATTGTTAATGGGCGAAATCGTGAAAGCAAAGCTATAACCGCTATTATTTACATTGCCTCGGTTCACCGTATAGGCATTACCGTCAATGCCATTCATGGAAGCAATGGTTTTGGTCATGAAAGCATCTTTCGTATGCTTCAGATAATAAGAGGCTTCCACAGCCAATTTATTCTGAAACAAAGAAAATTCAAGCCCCAAATTATAAGAACTCGTCTTTTCCCATTTCAATTCCGGATTGGCATTGCGTTCCAATGTTGCACCCTCCTCGTTAAAATAGGCATCCGTCGGGTGTTTCTTGATAATCATCACAGGAGTCTGGTCTTCCAACATATTGCCTTGGTAGCCAAAAGAAGTTTTTAAACGGATGTAATCTATCCAATCCCGCCGCAGCCAATTGATTTCTGAAAGATTCCAAGAGGCGGAAGCCGACCAGATAGGCAAGAAACGGTGGTTGCTCTGGTCACCAAAACGGTTGCTGCCGTCCACACGGGCATTGCCGTTCAACGTAAACCAACCCCGATAACCGTAAGACAAAGAGATGTAGCCTGAAACCGTATTGTTTAAATCATTTGTCAAGTTTGGCGTATTGGAAGCCATCCAAGTTTTATAATTAGGATAATCATCCAAGTCAATATTATTAACAAAACTCATGCCCCTGTCTGCATAGTAGCCCCGGCTAATATTTTGATAAGCCTTATATTTGGTTGAACTCATTTCCCAACCGGCACTACCAAAAATATTATGTTGATTGTCTTTTCCAAACGTTTTATTTGCATTCAATTGCAAACGTACCGTGTAAGAATTATTGCGTGTCTCATTATAATTCAATTCGCCTCCAAAAGGCATCAAGGTATAGCTGTCTTCCCCAGTTTCTGCAGGTACGCCATATTCTGTTCCACGGAGCGTTGCTGCATAATACGTTTTCTCGCCCCAATAGGTTTCCAATACTGTGTTTGAGGTGCTATAAGACACAATCGCATTGGCATTTAGCCAATCCGTAAAATTGAACTGCAAATTGGCATTGACCGTTAATCCATTACCCTCTTGAGTATAAGAACTATTATCCAGTTCATTCAATATATTGTAGTTATATTCTTCAGAATTGCTGCCGTCTACCTTTCTTTTGTAATAATAATATTCACCATCATCTCCATAAGCAGGAATTGCCCTGCTGGTGGTATAAGCATAATTCATCGGCGCAATTTCTTCCGGATAATATTTGCGTTCAGATACGTTGCCATTCATTTGGAAAGAAGCAGTCAGCCACTTGGTCATATTGACATCCAAATTTAAAGCTGCCGTATAACGCTCATTTTCGTTACCTTTGATAACATCATTATCTTTCGAGTAACCAACAGAAGCATAATAACGTGCGTCCTCAGAGCCACCGGATACGCTGATCGTATGCTGATGAGAGAAACTGTCTTTGGTCAAAAGCTTGAACCAGTCCGTATTCATAGTTTCAATTTTTGCCACCTCCCGGTCAAAGTCTGCCGGAGTAATCGCGCCTTGGTAAAGTTGATTCATCAAGCCCTCATAGCCGACCAAATTCACATAATCTGGATAAACGTAATGTTCTTCAAATAGTTCACGTGAAAATTGAATGCGCTCTTTGGAATTCATCAGATTGATTTTGCGATCAGTATAACGCGGACGCTGACGGAAAGTGGTAGTCATACTATATTCCACCACGGGGCGTCCAACCCGTCCTTTTTTGGTAGTAATCACAATCACGCCATTCGCCGCCTTCGTTCCGTAAATAGCAGTAGCAGCAGCGTCTTTCAAAATATCCAAACGCTCAATGTCCTGCGGGTTCAAGCCGGCAATGGCATTGCCGATGCGGTTGATGTAATCCGGGTCGTTCAACTCTTCCGGCGCAATATCCACCGGGTCTTGCACAATGATGCCATCCACCACCCAGAGCGGCTCACGGTTTCCAATCAAGGTGGAAGTCCCCCGGATGCGGATGCGCGGCACGACGCCCACCTCACCGGAATTGCTCATAAACATCAAGTCCGGCACTTGTCCCTCCAGCATCTTATCAATGGAAGTGACGGAAGGAATCATAATATCCTCTGCCCTCACGGACGTCACCGCGCTGGTATTTTTGCGACGGTCTACGACTTGGTAACCGGTAACTACCACCTCATCGATTTCCGTCGCCTCCTCGTGAAGGGTCACATTAATTTCCTTTTGCCCGGCATAGGCAATTTCCTCCGGGCACATGCCGATAAAGGAGAATACCAAACGGATGTCCTCCACATCGGGGAGGGTGATGGCAAACTTCCCTTCATGGTCGGTGCTCACGCCCATGGTCGTGCCTTTGATGATGACTGCCACGCCGGGGAGCGGATGCCCCTTCGTGTCGACAACTGTTCCGGTCACCCGCTTTTCGTCAGCCTGCTGGCGTGCTTCGTTGCGGATGATGATAAGATTGTCGCGGAAAGTGTAGGTCAAACCGGTGTTCGCAAGGCATTTGTCGAGGATGCTGCTGAGGGTGGCATCGTTTTCAGCCAGGGTAATCCGGTCTGTCCCCATGAGGTCTTCGGACTGGTAAATGAACATGTAGCCGCAGAGTTTTTCGATTTGCTGAAAAACCTCAGAAAGCTGGCTGTCATTGACCGTCAAACTGATGCGGGCATTCTGTGCGAACGCGCTCGCGTGGCAAGTCAGGAAGCCTGCCACCATGCATACTACTAGTAATTTCATTTTTCGCAAAGTGTGTTGCAGTTTTCTTCGTTTCTTCATACATTTGTGGAATTAAAGTTAATGATTGAATTAATTTTATCGCAATTCGGAGAAAGGTTTGAGGGAACCTTTCTCCATTTTTTTATTTCAGAGGGCAATTGTTAATGTCACAAAAATGGTTTCATAGGCTAATCGTTTTTAAATTATCTGCTTACATAAATTGTCCCGTTGTATTCGCTAAAGCGGATGCCGTAGGTTTCCTCGACACGCTCTAAGATGTCCATCACGTTTTCATAGCGTTCGCAATGGATGTGGAAGCGCAGGTCGCGCAAGCGCGGGTCGGTGTAAACCACCTGGAAATCATACCATCGCCCGAGTTTGCGCAGGATGTCCTCCAAGCGGTCATTGCGGGCGACAAACTTGCCGCTCTTCCATGCCAAGACGGCTTCAAGGTCGGCTTCCCGGATTTGGGTTTCACCGTTTTCCACGACATAGACAGACTGATAAGACGGACGCAGGATGATTTCCTCCTGCCTGCCGTCAAAACGCTGGGCAACACTGCCGGTCAAAAGGGTGGTCACCACCTCTCCGTCATCGGGATAGGCGGAAATATCGAAACTGGTACCCAATACTTGCAATTCCATGTGGTCAGTACGGACGAAGAAAGGCGAAGCCGTGTCACGCGCCACCTCGAAATAGGCTTCGCCTTTCAAGGACACCTCGCGTTTGCCGGGGGCAAAACGTTCGGGATAGCGCAATTCGCTGCCCGCATTCAGCCACACGCGGCTGCCGTCGGCAAGGGCAAGCGAAAATTCACAGCCGCCGGGAACCGTGAGGGTATTGTAATGCACTTCCGACTGCAGCAAGATATCCTGCACGGGGATGTATTCCAAGCGGGAGGAATCTTGCAGGCGGATATCCACGGCATGATTGCCGGAAACAATGGCTTGCGGCTTGTCGGAAAGGACAAGGCTCTGCCCGTTGTGAAGGGTCAGGATAGGGCGGTTCTCGCCCGGAAGAGGGATGGAAGCAAGCGTTTCACCTGCCGGCTCTGTGCCCCATTGACGCAAAAATAAAGTACCTGCCGTCACCGCCACTATAATAATGGCAGCGCATTGGAGCATGCGCCGCAACAATTTGCGGGAACGTAAACGCCGCACAACGCGGACGTATGCCTTTTCTTCGTTGATATGCTCCCAGCGTCCGCTCCAGCGTGCCCGGAGGGCTGCACCGCCAAGGGCACGAAAGTCTTTCTTCCGTTCCGGATGTGCAGAAAGCCATTCGCTGAAACGCTTCCGTTCTTCCGGCGTCTGATTTCCAGCGAGGTAATCCGCTATGATTTGTTGTTCATCTTGTTTTTCCATGTTCTTTTTGTGTTTTCTTTTCCAATTTCGCCGGCATACAATGGCGGCGATTGTCTTCCGACGTCTATAAGACAAACACAAAAAACAGAAAACGGGTGAGTCATTTTCATCACTTTTTTTGTTAAAAATGGAATTTTTCTTGCGAACCTCTGGGAAACAGCTCGTTACAAATGGGAATATTTCGGGAATTCCAAACCTGAAAACCCCTACCCCGCCAATATCCACTCCTTAGTTGGTCTCTACTTCTCCCACACATCCTCCAGACATAGCCTGCCCTTTCCGTGGTTGGGAGCACGGAAACCTCAGGGCATCTGCGGAGAAACAGCGAAGCAAGTAGAGAGCAACCAAGGAGTCACCACAAGGCGACTTTTCCCAATTTTCCAAGATCAAGCATCGCGGAGGTCACGCCCAAGGCTTTAAACACACGACTCATCGAAGCAAGAGTTATGCTTTTCCCTTTTTCCAATTTAGAAATTTGTGCCCTTTGCACACCAATCCGCTCCCCTAATTGTTCTTGTGTAAGATGCTGTGCTAAACGAGCTTTACGAATTGCTTCGCCAACATAATAGGATTCCACTTCTGCCTGAAGTTTTGCTTCCATTTCATCCCTTTTCGGAGTTCCTTTTTTACCCCAAATATCATCCAACAATTCTTCGTGCGTATGAAATTTCATTGCTCCCATATTATTCTATTATTTTGATTTCTCTGCAAAATATTCTTTCCTTATTGCTTCTGCTTTTCTAATTTCTTTTAATGGCGTTTTATCCGTTTTCTTGACAAATCCATGTGTTGCCACAACTAAAGTTTCTTCCTCAGTATCCCAAAATGCCAGAAGCCTGTAACTTATTCCATTATATAAAGTACGAAACTCCCATATATTAGTTCCATCTAATTTTTTAAACAATTCACTATCTATAAAATAGATGCTTTTCGAGATATTGTAACCTATTTTATCCCGCGCTTTTTCCGGCAAAGCCTGTATAAAATTCCATGCTTCTTCCGTGTAGATAACTTTAAACCGTTCATCCATAAACATCGTTTTATAGTGCAAAGGTACATATTTGTATCCAAAAAACGATACAATCGTGCACAAAATTCACACTTCCACTTTTCTTTTTATCACTGAGGGCATTCAAAGCAAAAGCTACCTGCAATAATCCCCGGAAATATCGCACAATTCCGGCATCTCCCCGCTTTCTGTCCGAAGCATAAAAAGGAAGAAAAGATTATCAGGGAATTGCTTGCGGAGAGTTTTCAAGCCACTGCTAAGCAGGCTTTTGACGGTATTGATGGAAATATGGAGTTCATCGGCTGCTTCCTGGTATTTCCGGTCGCGAAGGATGACAAGGGAGATGACTTTGCGGGTTTGCTCCGGAAGCTGGCGGATGGCTTTGTGGATATCGGCTATCAACTCAGGAGAGACAGTCCGGGCTTCCTCTTCCGCTACATCATAAAGCAACATGTCTGCCTGGCAAATTTCTTTGCGGTCGCGCTGACGGTTGAGGCAGGCGTGCTTGACACAACGGAAAAGCCACGTGGAGAGGGCTTCCGGCGTCACACGCAAGAATACCTTGTCATGAATGAAATCATAGAATACATCCTGCACGATATCTTCCGCCAAATCACTCTCGCTAAGCATGGTTTCGGCAAACAATACCAACGGCTTATAATAGCGATTGAACAACAACCGACCGCCTTTTTCCATGTCTTTTTGAAAAGATGCCAATATTTCTTCATCCGTGCAATACATGCTTTTTCCTGCTTTTTGCTGACAAAGTTAGAAATTTTTCCGAAAAAAAAGCGGTTCATTAAAAATGGCTCAAAAACAATTGAACCAAACGGGGATTCAATAATGCCGGAAAAATAAAACCGAATATTGCCCCGTAGAAATGGGCAGAATGATTGATATTGTCGCCACCACGCCGCGCCATGTATTGGCAATAAGCCAAGTAGAGCACACCGAACACAATACCCGGTATCGGGACAATGGCAAACAGGAGTATCTTATCCCAGGGATTCAAAAAGATGGCGGAAAACAAGACTGCAGACACCGCACCCGAAGCCCCGATAGAAGCATAGGCGCTGACTTCGCGATAGCGCACAACATCGGCAACCGACGCAGCTACCATCCCCCCGAAATAAAGCACGAGAAACGCCCAGCCGCCAAAACCCATATAGGAAAAGACCCGCTCGATGTATTCACCGAAAGACCAAAAAGTGAACATATTTACAAACAGATGCACCCAATCGGCATGAACAAATCCATGGGTCAGCAAACGGTACCATTCCCCGTGGTGCACCATCCGGTAAGGACGCAGCGACAAGCGGTCAAACAATTGCCCGTTCTGAAAACAAAGGAACGAGACTACAACCGTAGCAACGGTGATAAGGGTTGTCAGCATATTACTTAAACTTACAGCTTAGGAATTGGTATATCAGCTTGGCAGCCAAAAAGTCCGGCGCTTTATTGCAATCATTCGGGCAAAGCTCCACCACATCCAGCCCAATGATATTGTGGCGTTCGTTGATGAGCTTCAGGATGGTCAATACCTGGCGGTAATTCAACCCGTCCGGTTCCGGTGTTCCGGTCGAAGGCATATAAGCCGGGTCGAGGACATCCAAATCGATGGTCACATACACATTGTCTGTCAGTTTTTGGGACACTTCGTACATCCAGGCCGTACCGTCTATTTCCTTGATTTCATGAGCATAAAATATACGGGACGGATCTATATTATGCTTTTCCTCTATGGCACTGCTCCGGATTCCCACCTGCACAATGTTTGGTGTCAAATCCTTGCCCCGTGCCATCACGCAGGCATGATTGTAAGGCGAACCTTCGTATTCATCCCGCATGTCTGAATGGGCATCCAACTGCAAAATGGAAAATTCAGGATACCGCTTTGCCATTGCCCGGAAAGCCCCCACGCTGACGGAATGTTCTCCGCCAATCAGCACAGGAAATTTCTTGTCGGCAAGGATGGTGTTCATCCGTTGTTCCACTTCGTTCACCATGGCTTCCGGCAAGGCATTCTCTGTGACCGGATCGAGGGTCGCAATCCCATGCCTGAAAACTTCCGTATCGGTTTCAATATCATAAAATTCCATATTGAACGAGGCTTCCAGCAGGGCGCGAGGTCCTTTGTCCGCCCCCTTTATCCATGTGCTTGTCCCATCGTATGGCACCGGCAAGATGGCGATGGCAGCATCGGCATATCGGGTATATTTCTCTTCAAAATCTCCGTAAAGCAGTTTTTCCATTTTCATGTATTTAATTGTATTCGTCTCTTCCTCCGGGCAAAATTAATGATTTATTTTTTAATTCGTGCACCCAAAGCTTTCATCTCTTCCACAATGGTATCTTTATCGAGAGTCAAGAGCTGGCGGTTTTTCATCAGCCACTCGCCGCCGACCATGGTCGAAAGGATGTTTTTGCTGTTCATGGCATAAACAATGGCAGCATATTCATTGTACACGGGCAACATATTGGAGGCTTCGGCATGTACCACAATCAAATCCGCGCTTTTACCCACCTCCAGAGAGCCGATTTCTGTCTCCAATCCTAAAGCCTTGGCACCGCCGACAGTCGCCATGCGAAGGGCAGTTGCCGCATCGAGGGCTTCCGGTTCTTGAAAAGCCCCCTTTGCCAACAGGGCAGCAAAACGCATTTCTTCCACCATATCAAGGCTGTTGTTGCTTGCCGCGCCGTCCGTCCCAATGCCCACAGGGATACCGGCTTGCAGGTAAGCGCTTACCCGGGCAATGCCACTTGCCAATTTCAAGTTGCTTTTCGGGCAATGCGCCAAAGCTGTCCCTGTGTCTGCCACCAAGCGGATGTCCTCTGCATTGAGCCACACCCCGTGGGCTGCCACAACATTTTTGTCCAACAAACCCAACGAATGAAGATACGCAGCAGGCGTTTTGCCTGTCCGGGCAAGGCATTCATCCACCTCCCGGCGGGTTTCTGCCAAATGAATCTGTAAACGGACACCAAGCCTGTCAGCCAACCGCTTTGCCGTCTGCAGTGTTTCCGCCGAGCAGGTATAAGGCGAATGGGCACATACCGCCGGGTGGATGAGAGGGTGCCCCTGCCACCGTTCTGCCAGAGTTTCCGAGAGCGCAATGCCTTGAGAAAGCGTTTGAAAATCCGGAGTCGGAAAATCAATCAGCGACTCACCCACCACACCGCGCATACCCGCACGCGCTGCCTCCTCGGCTATCGCCTGCTCATAAAAATACATGTCGTTGAAACAAGTCGTTCCCGACTTAATCATTTCTACCAATGCCAAGCGTACAGCCAAACGCACATGCTCCTCTGTCACCCAACGGGCTTCGGCAGGAAAAATGTGTTCCGTCAACCACTTGTGCAGAGGCAAATCATCGGCATAGCCCCTAAACAGGGTCATCGGCAAATGGGTATGGGTATTGACCCAGCCCGGGAGGACAAACATGCCCGCCACATCGGTAATTTCCGCTTCTTCACCGGCAGCGTTCCACCCGCCGGTTGTGATTGCCTTTATCCGCCCGTCCTCAATCACAAGAGTGCCGTCCGGGATAATGTCCATGCCCGCATTCAAGGTCAGAATACGGGCATGGGTGATGATTTTCCGTTTCATAATAACCGTTTTCACAAAAGTAGTGAAAATTCCGGTTATCCTTTACTCCGGCACATAGATTATTTCACCGTTTTCCAATTCGTATGCAATGCCTACACGCTTGCCACGGGTTCCGGATTGCTGCTGGTCTTCGGAGGGAGTGTAACGGTTGATTTTCTCGCCTTCCTTCGTAATGATTTCCATGTTTTCCTTTCCCGGATTCTTTACCATGGTAAAATCCTCCTGGGAAAGCATTTCCGTCATGTTGTAACGGGTCACCAATGCCACCATCAAAGCGACGGCAAACACCATTGCCACATCGAACAGATTGGACACCACGCTAATCGGGTCGCTGTCCTCCTCTTTTTTCAATAGATTTCGTTTCATGCGCGATTCCGTTTTTCATTCAACACTTCTGCAATAAACTCCAAATTGGTCATGTCCTGCAAATACCAACGCTGCTTGACCTGTTGGGTGAGAAAACCTACTGCGCCTGCCACCAAACCAATCACCGTCGTGGCAAAAGCCACCTGCATGTTGTATGCCATGGAACCAATGTCTCCGGTAGACAAGCCAACCAAGGCAGGTCCCATCGGTATCAGCGTGCCCATCAAGCCAAGGATGGGACCTAATTTTGTCAGGGTTTTGGAAGTCGCCAAATCCTTATCGGCTTCTATCTCAAAATTGGCAAGAAGACGCTGCACCACAGCGGGATAGTCTTTTGCCTCCAATATTTTACGCATGTAAGTAACCACCAGTGATTTGCTTTCCGGCAATTTGCTTTCAAAATCATCGATATTTGTCATGCGGAGCGTCTCCAACTGCTCACGCAACATTTTGTCCGTCTTGCGGATAGAAAGATATTGCCCAAAGAAACTACCCACCAAAAGCAGGGAACGGAAAAACAAAAGAATCAATAACACAACGTCAGGAACAAGCAAACCGTTCGAGATCCAAAACATGATATCAGAAATTGTATTCATCGGTATTAAATTTTTAAATGTGATTTAAACTTTCTTCTTAAAACTCTCATAATTAACCCACAAGCCCCTCCCACAACAAAAATGCCGACACAGCCGAAAAATGCTCCCCAATCCACCGTCGCCACTCCCTCTACTGCCGTCTGCCCGTTCACGGTGGCAACAATGCCCAAAATGGCAACCAGTGCATTGGTCAGGAAAAGCAATTCCAAGCGCAAATCGGACTCAGGCACCAACCGCAAAAGCACCCAGCGCCCCAAGGGTACCAACACCAACACAAAAAAAGCAAACCCCACTGCTACCCAATGGAAAGAAATGCCCGGCAAAGCAAAAATCAGTTGCGTCAAAGTGAAAAACAGCACCGGAAGTACCAATACGCCCGGGAACCAATACAGCACCCGGTACAACCACATCGTGTGCCGCTTGACAGGCGACAGGGTATCCACATGCACCCGAAGAAGGCAAAACGCCATTTGCAAAGCCACTTCCACCGTCAAAATCACTGAGGTGTCAAGCATCAATGCCGGGTTATTCAACCAATCGGCAATCTGCGTTTTGGACTGCTCAATGGCAAACCGCCAAGTCAGCATGACGAAAACGGCTGCGGCAACAGCAGCCACAGCTGTCGCCGTTCGCTTCCAAAAAGTTTGCTTCAACAGGAAGTTGAATGCCGTTATCAACATCAGTATCAAAACAATCGTACCCATCGCTTACATCCTGTTTTTACGTCTTTTCCGCATCAACACAATCAATCCTGCAAGCACAACCACGACGGCAACCACAATCCACAGGCTGGACACTTGCGTCTCATGCTGTTGGGTCGTCGGATTCAACTCTTCTTTCTTCATCACCATGCCGTCGGTATTTTCTGCCACCGCCTCGCGGATTTGCGAAATGTTCGCCTGGTATTGCCGTCCGGCTTCCGGGCTGACCTTCGAAGCAATAAAGTCACGCAACTTGGCATTGTCGCACACGAAACCGGAACACGAAGGTTTGTATTTGTTCACCAACTCGGTATGCAACTGCGAAATGTCGGCTATTTGCTGTTCGCTCGCCTGCCACATGCCCTTGCGCACTGTCTCCAGCATCACGGCGGTCATCTCCTCCAACGCAGCAGGATTCTTCTCCTCAAAGTATTCCTGTATGCCCAAATCAAATTTGTCCTTCACGTAGACATTGTATATCTCATCCCACAATTCCTTGTCTATGGCTTTCGGTTTCATGACATTCCAGCCGTAAGTGTTACGCACAATCTCAGAAAACGTAGCTGCCGACGAAGCATCCCCTTTCATTTTTTCTTTGATGTAAGCAGGATTGAAAATCGTGGTGCGCGACTCTACTCCGATAGCCTCCTTCACTTCCTGCATCCGGTTGTTATTACGGTTGCGGTAATCGCTGAAATAAGCATCTGGGTCTTTGCCCGTCACATTCCGGACAGCAAGGTTCATACCGCCCATAAATACATACACAAAGTCTAAACTCAACGCCCCCCACGTGTTGCTCTGGCGAGGCTGAATGACCACATCCGTGCGGGTCAATGCCGCCTCGAAAGCAAATTGCCGGAAAGCCTCCCAATTTTTCTCGCTCCCGTAATAAGCCCCCATGTTGTTGAGATACGTATTGGCAATCTCCTCCTCGCTCTCCCAACGGTCTCCGGCTTCTACCATGCCTGTAATGCCGGTGCCGTAACCGCCATTCGCTCCTCCGAACACACGGAAAGATGCCATCTCACGGGCATCTTTTGGGGAAACGCCCTGTTCCATCAAAGCCCACTCGGACTCTACAACGCCTGCTGCCACCATATTCTCATATTCATCCCCTTGTGCGGCAGCCGCCATCTCCACTGCCCGGTTCACCAAGAACAGACGGGAAGCCGCCAAGTCGCGCAATTGCCCCGAAGTCTGCACCACTACGTCAATGCGTGGGCGTCCCAGTTCCTTGGACGGTATTAAGCGCAGGTCGCTCACCCTGCCGAAAGCATCGCGAATGGGTTCCACCCCCAACATATACAACACTTGGGCAATGGTCGCACCGCCTGTTTCAATAAATTCACCTGCCCACAACGTATAACTCACTTTCTTGGGATACTCGCCATCATGGCGTTTGCGGTACATGTCGATGGTGCTCTTTGCCAACTGCACGCCTTTTTCCCACGCGGCTTCCGTCGGCGTCTCCTCTGCGTTGATGGCAAACATATTCCGACCGGTCGGCAAAGTATTCGGGTTTACAATCGGGTCGCCCCCCGGCGAAGGAGAAGTATAGCCGCCAGCCAAAGCATTCACGAGGCTTGCCAATTCCTGCTCCGGGCTTTCCTCCAATTGCTTTTTATACAAACCGATATTCTTGACTGTCCGCTCGACCTCCAAAATGGCAAGCGCCTTATTGATTTCCTCTTTTGAATATTCTTTCTGCCGGCGATTGCCCATCTGCTGCATCATGGCAGACATGCCTCCCTTCGGTGCCTGCCCGGCTTGCTGCGGCTTGCCGGCGGGAGCCTCCCCTTTGATGGCTCTTGCCATCTTCATGGCGGCATCAGCGTCAATGCCCATCTTGCCGGCAACAGACACAATTTCCGCCGAGTCCATCTTTTTCACCATTTCCACCATGGCTTTCGGCATCTTGCCGTGCTTGCCCTTCATGCCTTTCACATCGGGATGCCCGGCAGGCATCCCCTTCCCGTCAAGCCCAGGCTTCGTTGCGGTTTCTTTCGCAACCGGGGCATTCCCTGCTTCCCCGCCGCTCTCCTGCATCGCCATCATCATTGCCATCATGCCTTGCGGGGCATTGCGTGCCTTGTCGATTTCATGGGCTTCTGCCAATTCTTCTGCCGTGATCCCGGCAATGCGGCAAATCTCAGCATCTGTGACTTCCTTCGGGTTGGCAAGCCGCTGCGCCACCAACCGGCGGGCAGGCTCCACATACCGCTCCGTAAACAGCGATTTATGCTTTTGCACCCGCTCATCCGCCTTGCCACGCATTTTGTCCAGAGCCAACATGCTATAAGCAATCGGCTCGGTCGCCATAGAATAGACAGAAGAAACAATGCGCTCTTTCTCGTAGGGCACGCCCATCGTGTAAAGCTGTCCGGTTATCTTTTCTGTTGCCAGTTCCTCGGCAAAATTTTCCACTCGTAAAATTTCCTCCTCGGTATAAGGCACAGACAATAGGCTGTCCAAACCCAGTTCCCGATGGATGCCCATCTGCACCGTCAGCCTCTTTACCTCCAAGGCTGCCTGATTCAGTTCTTCCTGCGTAACTGGTTTCTCAGCTGCCAATTTGGTATTGTAAACCTTCACTTTCTCCATCAGGTCGCGGTAAATTCCCCGCACGCTGCTCTCTAAGAAAGGCGGCGTCAAGTAGCTTTGCAACCCAGCGTATGAACGGCGTTTGGCAATCATGCCTTCGCCCACATTGCCAATAGAATAAACGTAAAAATGCGGGACAGCCCCCACCAGCCGGTCAGGCCAATCGTTGCTGCAAAGCGCCACTTGTTTTTTGGGCGTAAATTCCAAACTGCCATGCGTACCGAAATGAATCAAGGCATCTGCCTTAAAGCCATACTGCATCCACAAATAAGAGGCTATGTAAGTATGTGGCGGCGCGGCATGGGTTCCATGCACAATTTGAAAAGCATTGTCCCCTGCCCCTGCGGCATTCTGCGGCATCACCACCACGTTCCCGAATTGCAGGCGGGCAACCCCCAATTTGCCGTCGGAAGTCGACATGTAATGCCCGGGAAAGTCCCCATTGGCAGCCACCACCTCGGCATATTTCTCCGGGCGCAAAGCTTTTTGCACCCACGACTCATATTGTTCTTTCGTAATCAACTCCGGATGCCCGCTCTTCATGAAAGCGTCAAAAGCCCCCTCGGCATAAGTTCCGAACACAGCCCCCTGCGACATAATCATCTGCTCAAATTCCTTCGCCGTGGCGGGAAGCCCCTCTACCTTGTAGCCTTCTGCTTTCAGACGGCAGAGCAAGTTATAAAGCGACGGCGCCACCTCCATCCCTGCGGCAGTCATTGCGTTCTGCCCGGGACCTTTGTAGTAATAAATCGCCACCCGCTTCTCGCTGTTCGGCTTCTCTTTCAAAGCCAGGTAATTGTTTACATTCTGCACAAAAGTCTCCAACCGTTCCGGCACAGCAAACGAATGCCGCAAACCTTCCTCGTCTTCGTATTGCGCAAAAAGGGCAAACGTGCGGATTGCCCCGTCGATTTCAGGCGTGACGACGCTCTGCGACAGGAAGCCTCCGGACATGCCCATCGGGTCGTTCTCCCAATCCTCCACCAGAGAGTGAATGGTCAAAGGGGCAAAAAGCAGGATGTTTTTCCGTTCCAAGAACTCCACCACCTTGTCCCCCAAACGCCCGTGCGCCATATTGATGACCGCATCCGGGTCGATTTCTTCCATGAAAGGCAAAAGCTTCCGCATTGTAGAAATCGGATACACATTGTGCCCCGCCTTTTCCAAGGCTGCAATCAGCCCCGTCGCGTCCGCCATCTGCCCGGTCACGACAATCTTGTGCCCGTCCTCTTTGTACAAACCATTCGAGCGCAAAAATGCCTCGTAATCCGCCACCGTAGTGAACTCCATCTCGTCCTCGGGATTCTCTACGCCTGCATGGTAAAGGATGTCCCACGGACGTTCCACCGGTTCTTCTATTTCCGGAATGGAAGAGACTTTCCCGTCAATCTCTTTGCGAATGTAATTCAACAGGTTGCGGTAGTTCTTCCGTCCCCCGCCCAAATAAGCTGCCACCCGCCCAATGTGCTCTTCCTCCAGGCTGCATATATTGTTCGCCGGATTGGTTGCCATCGTTGTATAAACGGGAATGCCCTTGTCGGCAGCCCGTTGGATTTGGGCTCGTTCTTCTTCCACCACCCGCAATCCCATGCCATTGACGAACACCATGTCATAGCGGGTCAGTTCGTCCAGCCGGTCGGTTGGCACATCGGCAACTTTCACCTTGGGGTTGTCGTTCGCCTTGGCTATCGCTCCCATACTAATGGTCTGGAAGTTCACAAAAGCCACCTTCGTCGTGCCAAACCACGCATTGTAGCCCCACACGCCAAGCGCTGCCACCAGGGCTACAATACACGCAATTACCATTTTCTTCTTCATCATCTTTTATTGATTTAGTGTTTTCTACAATTTAAACAGGTCGGCAAAGTTGATGCCTAAGGTTCCCACGACCTCTATGCCGCGTTGTGGCACAACGGACGAATCCGATGCCCCGTTTTTCGCCTTCAAGTTCAAGATATTGTCAAATGCCAAGGTAAAACGGAAACCACGCGGGAAACGCGCTCCTAAATTGAAGTCTACCGTCGTATAAGCATAACGCGGCGTCAGGACGTATGCGCCCTCGCTGTTCTTGTACCACACATCCACCTTTGACAGCCAACGACCGTTCAGGGAAGCATTGGCTTTCACTTTGCCCCATTGGCGGGCGTAACTGCTCGTGAAAGTCAGGCTGTGCGGACGGAATACAGAAGTATTATATCCGTCTTCCTCCTCATGGCTGTTCACGTAGGAATAGGAACCATTGAAACGGAAACCACAATCCAAACGCACTTGTGCCATCACGTCGATACCCGACTTCTCGCTGCTCTCATGATTATAATACTTCTGGGCGGCATCGCCATCCTCGTCTTCAAAATCGCCCAAGTAAATCTCATTCTCATACTTCGTGTAATACCCCGATACTGAGCCGTTAAATACACCCCGTGTATACTCTAACGACAACGTGCCCTGATGGCTCTTCTCTGGCTCCAAGTCCGTATTGCCGTAAATCATGAAACCGAAACCGCCCATCGGGAAGGAAGAATACAATTCTTTCAGCGTCGGAATGCGGAAGCCCATCCCGTAATTGCCCCGCAAGGCAAAATCCCCGAAACGCCACATCAGCGACACCTTTGGGCTGGCATGGAAACCGTAATCGGAATGGCAATCGGAGCGCACTCCCACCAAAATATTAAAAAAATCCGTTATCTTCCAATCCTCCTGTAAATACAACACGTAAGTCTGCTGGCTATGCTCAACGTCTCCCTCCAAACTAAACCAATAATGATTCATTTTTTGCGCGTTCACCTCTATGCCCGCAGTCAGGAGATGTCGCCCAAACTCCCCGGTATAATTCAACCGTACCGTATGCGACAAATCTTCCATTATCGTTTTAGAGGCATCATCCCGAGGGTACACTTCCTTTTTGATGTAATCGTCCAACAAATACGACAGCGACAAATTCTGCCGCTCATTGAACACATAATAAAGCCTCGGGTTTAGCGTCCATCCTTCGAAACGATTCTCAATGCCCGTCTGCTCGTATGGGTTCAACTGGTTGTTCCGGTAATAGCTCCCGGTCATGTCCAACTTGAAATTGTCTGTAAAAGAATAACCGAGGCGTTCGCTCACAGACCATTTGTCAAAACCCAGAACCTCGGTAGAACTCGCATCCGCCGTATCACGCACAATGGAATCCTGCCCGTGAATGTCCGTATAGTGATACTCCGTAACCTGTCCCTCCTTGTCATCCACCTGGTAAGCATCCCGCCGACTATATGAAAAAGTCGTATAAGAAGAATACCTGCTCCCTTTTGTGCCTACCGATGCCGAGTATTTCATCTCATCTTTCGTCCCCCAGCGGGCACTCACATCAGCCGAAAAAGGACGCTCCGCGTTCTTCGTAATAATGTTCACCACCCCACCCATGGCTTGCGAACCATAGAGGGTGGACATCGCGCCTTTCACCACCTCGATACGGGCAATGTTGTCCACATCGATGCGGTCGAAATCAATGTTATTGCTCGCGCCCTCGCCCGCAATGCGTTCCCCGTCCATGAGGAAAAGCACATAGCCGCCTGCCGCCCCTTGGAACTGCAATTCCGGCAAATTGGAGCCATGCGCAATCCCAAACTGCAAGCCCGGCAATGCCAACTCCAGGAGCGTCTGGAAATCAATCGGGTTGATTTGCTCTATCTCGCGTGCCGAAATGACCTGCGTCAGCACCGGCGCCTCCTTCAGCGGCTTCGGCGTCCGCGTGCCCGTAATCACCACTTCGTCCAGCGAATTGACGGACGGCTCCAGCCGGATGGTCAGCACCTTGTCCTCCTGCCCGTCCCAAGTATATTCCTGTGGTTTGTACCCCGTAAAACTAAAACGTAAAACCTGCCGTCCCGACTTGCGAAGCGACAGCACAAACTCGCCGTTGGCATTCGTGCCCGCGCCAATCGTGCTGCCCTTCACCCACACAGAAGCACCCGGCAAGGGTGCTCCCGTTTCATCCAATACTACTCCCCGGATAGTGGCGACTACCGCAGAGGAAGTCTCTTCTTCCGCACTGGCTGCAAAAGCCAGTAAAGAGAAACATATCAATAGTATCTTCCGCATAGTATGTGTCTGTCAGGCTAAATCATTTCACTTCCTCATAATCAAAGCAAGCTGCCGTCTTGCCCATCGAATTGTAAGCTGTGAACTTCATCTTCCACACCTTGCCGTTTACACTGACTACAAAACAATTCGAGTTCAACTCGTAGGTATAGGGAGGCATGCTGCCCGTCGGCGTGGCAATCACCCAATTCGCCAGTTCCGGATTCAACACCACATCTTGGTAGCCCACAAAACCGCTCATCATATTCGACATATCCGCAATCACCTCTCCCATCTCATCAGCCACCAAGCCGCTCTCCGCATCCGCCATTGTCACCGCATCCAAATCCGTCTTGCTCAATTCCTTGGCACTTCCTCCATTCGTGCGGATATCATACTTGTGCACGGCTATGTCCCATTGGAAAGGCAAAGCCGCCTCCGCTGCCGCATCCACCTCATACGTATAACTGCCCGTTACCGTCGACGTGTATGCCGCCGTTATATCCATCGGCATCGCGCCCGGCTGAATGGCAAAAGTCAAGTTCACCGCATCGCCTTCCTTCGTGCCAATAGTCCCCGATACAGCAAATTTATAAATAGTCTCGCCTACCAAGGTTTCTTGCTTCCCCCCGCTCAACGTCCAAACCCCATTCTCCAATTTGGCTTCCGCGCGCGTGGTCAAAGTAAACGGCTCAACCTCTTCCCCGCTCATCGACATCGTCAAATCCATGGCAGAGACTTCCACGCTGTCCGCATTGACACGGGTAATGGAAACGCTGACATCCTCCAAATTCACGTAGTCGGCAAACATCCCGCTGCCTTTCAAGGTACCCGTGTACAAGCCCGTCACGGCACCTTCCTCCTTATTAATCGGCAAAGTCTGCGTCGTGCCCGTCTCGAAATCAAAATAAGTCCACGCCTCATAATCATCGGCAACCACCTTGGCTTCGCTATTCGCGCCGCCACCGCCGTTTCCGCCGTTATTGTCATCACAAGCTGTAAATAAACCTCCGAACATCATCAGAGCTGCTAAAATCAATTGGTTACTTTTCATCGCTAATTCTATTTAATGTTATTTTTCTATTTCGCTTTCTTGTTATTTAGAACGAAGCAAAATTACACCTTGTCCCCACGCCCCTCAATACCCAAAAATGATGAATTAATACCCCCGACTGGCAACAAGTAGGTATCCGCCCCCTCCCACCGGGTTTATGGCAGTTCCTCCACCCAATTTCTCCGATTTATGGCAGTTTACCACCTCAATTTTAACAGACTTATGGCAGTTTACTATGTCCATTTTAACAGTTTTATGGCAGTTTGTAGTCTCATTTTTTCCGATATATGGCAGTTTGTATTCGATTTTTTCTGTACCTTTGTGCTGTAAATAGTTGATTTATGGCAGATAAAAGACTGATAGAACAAGTATTGACCGAACAGTTTCAAGAACTGCACGAGTTAGAAAGAAAAACATTCTGCCCAAGGAAGGAAGAAACCTTGGTGGAACTGGACAGCAGCATGGCACAAGTGGTCATTGGCGTAAGAAGGAGCGGAAAATCCACCTTCTGCTACAACATCTTGCGCAAGCACCGCAAAGAATTTGCCTATGCCAACTTCGACGACGAACGTTTCAGCGACTTGAAAGCTGCCGACCTCAACCCCCTCCTGGAAGTGCTTTATAAAATATACGGCAACTTCAAATACCTCTTCTTAGATGAAATCCAGAACGTCACGGGCTGGCATCTTTTTGTCAACCGCCTGCTCCGGCAAGGAATGCATGTCCTAATCACAGGCTCAAACGCCAAACTCCTAAGCGGAGAGCTCGCCACACACCTCACGGGCAGATACGAACAAATTGAACTCTACCCCTTCTCATTTGCAGAATATTGCACCTACAAGGGGATAGACACCCAAAGCGTCACCACCAAATCAGAAGCCTTCCGGCGGGCTGCCTTCGACGACTACTTGCACTCGGGAGGCTTCCCCGAATTGCTGCACACCCAAAACAGGACACGCTACATCACCACCTTGGTGGACAACATCCTGAAACGGGACATCGAACAACGCCACAAAATCAGATACGCCAGGACTTTTGAGCAATTATCTAACCATCTCCTCAACATAGCCCCCGCCATCATCGTAGAAAACGAGTTGGCGGTCCTCTTCGGTCTGAAGTCGCATCACACGCTGAGCAACTACGTGGACTTCCTGAAGCAAGCCTACTTGTTGTCCGGCGTACAGCGCTATTCGACCAAAAGCAAACTCCGCATCCGCGACGAAAAGGTCTACCCGATAGATGTCGCCCTGATGGACGCGAGGGCAGACGCCTTTGCCGCACAGAATCTCGGCTGGCGGCTCGAAACTTTAGTCTATATCGAACTGCAAAGACGCAACACCCCGATAAACCGGGATATTTACTATTACAAAAGTGCCGACGGCTATGAAGCCGACTTTGTAGTCTGCAAAGGCAATGCCGTGGAAGAAATCTACCAAGTCTGTTACGACCTCAACAAAGAGAAAACCCGTAAAAGAGAACTAAGGGGCTTGCTTACCGCCTCCCAAGAAACGCGGTGCAACAACCTCTTCCTCATCACCGATTACCAAAGGGAAGAAGTAGAAACAGAGGGCAAAACCATAAAAATCCTGCCGGCTTACGAATGGCTATTGCAGTCAGACATCATATTTTCCGCAGGATAGTTGCATAGTTGTACAACTTCATTTATCTTTGTCCCATGAGAAAAATAATTGCATACAAGCACTACTACACGGAGTTCATGGCAAAGTTGTCCGTGCCGGAACAAACGAAAATCAGAAGGGCATTGTCCCTTTTTGAAGTGGAAGACAAAATGCCAAGCCACTATATAAAATTCATTCGCGACGGCATTTATGAATTCCGGGTAAATTTTGGTAACAATGAATTCAGGCTACTCTTCATCTATGATGGAGACACGATTGTAGTGTTATTCAATTGTTTCAAGAAAAAGACGCAGAAAACGCCCGAAAACGAAATAAGAAAAGCGATCAGACTAAAAAATGAATACTATGAAGAACAGCAGCAACATCTACGACGTTAGTGCCGAATTGGAAAGAGAATTAGGAGCGATTGGCACCCCGGAAAGGGAAGCCAACACCAATAAAGCTTGGGAAGAATATAACGCCCAAATACTGCTTGACGCCCGCAAAAAAGCAGGACTTACGCAATCAGAGCTGGCAAAACGCATCGGTGCTGACAAAAGTTACATTTCCAGAATAGAAAGAGGAATAACCATCCCCACGGTTTCCACACTCTACCGCCTTGTTGCAGCCATGGGGTTGGCAATTGAATTGCGCCCATTATAAAAACAGCCCGCCGCCCGGGTATGCCGGGCAGCGGGCTTGCTGCTAAATGTATGTGATTGGGATTATTCCGTAACACAGATGGCAACGCGGTTCTGGGCAGAGGAGCCGAAAGGCTGCACCGTGTCGCCCTTGGCGTCTACCGTGATGCGTGCCCCGTCGATGCCTGCAGCTTTCAGGACGGCTGCCACCGCTTCTGCACGCTTCTGGGAGAGCGTCTGGTTGTAACGCGGGTTGCCGGTTTCCTTGTCGGCATAACCCGTTATCGTGACTTTTGCCTCCGCATTCTCCTTCAAGTAGGTTGCCAATGCCTCAATCTTTGACTTCTCACCCTCGCGGATGACAGAAGAATTGAGCGCAAAGAACACATCCTGCTGCATCGGTTCCGGCTTCTTCACTTCCACCGGCACTGCCTTTTCCACCGGCTTAGGCTCCGGCTGGGGTTCCGGTTGCGGCTGCGCTTTCGGGGCAGGAGGAGGAACCACCACGGGTGCCGGCTCTGCCTTCTTTGCATGTCCCTTGCCGAAACGAATGGTCACGCCTGCCAGCAAGTTGAATTGCCAGTCCGCATTCCCTGCCTTCTTGGAATTGAAATGGTCGGACAACACGTTGGCATTCCCTTCGAGGTTAAACGCCACCGCTTCGCAAATCCGGAAGTCCATGCCCAAACCCATGCGCCCCACACCAAAGAAACGGCTGCCGTCCCACAGGTAAGGCAGGTCGTTCCCGGCATCTGCCAGCGCCTGTGCCCCGTCGTTATTAAAGCCCACAGCACCGCCCACGCCGGCAAACAGGTAAGGATTCCAGAACCGGCGGTAATTGAACCCGCCAATCCAATTGCCCAAATCCACCACGGCATCCGCGCCCAACTGCAAATAGTTAAAGTCGTAATCCGTCCGCGGAGCCACCCACGAGCCTTTGCCTTGCCAGCCGCTCAGCCCGAAACGCAAGCCCCACACCGGCGAAAACCGGTAGCCTGCCTGCAAAGCCGCTGCGGGAGAAGTCAGTTTTCCGAAATCATTCTCACCCAACGTGTACCCCGCTCCCCCTTGCACCCGCATAAACCAATGCGGTCGGAAGGTGACCGTCTCGTCGTGCTTGTCTGTCGTTCCCTCCTTTTGAGCGAACGCTGCCGTTGCCCCCGCTACGAGCGCAACAGCCAAAATCATTCTCTTTACGTTCATAATTGTATGTTTTTTGATTTATGGAAAATAGCCGGAGAGAAAATCCCCCCGGCTATTCTTTCTTCAAATTATCGATTAGTTACCTTGAGTTGCAACTACGTCAACCAATACATATTCGATAACCTCGCCCCACTTGTAAACCACTTTCACCGGAACATTCAACTGGAATGCACCAACAGCTGCACCGTTGTTCTTCAAAGTCAACTGTCCGTAGTTCTCCAAGTCAGCTGCACTTGTCGGATAAGCAAGTTTACCTTCCGTTGCTGTCAATACCAAGTTCTTGGTTACAGTTTCCAACTTCGTAGAATTGATGTCACCACCATCCAATGAAGTGTAGATCGGGTACTTCTCATCAGCATAGTCACCAGCCAAAGCCACAATCTGCGTTACTTGGTAGTATTTGTAGAAGTTTACAGGACTGAATGCAAAGTCTTCATTTCTCCAGTCAATCAAACTGATCAAATCCATGATATTGATAGTAGAACCATTGGTCTTAGCATCTTCCAATACTGCAGGATCATCAGCCTTCACGATATCAACCGGACGCAAGAAGTAAGCCTTGAACTCTCCATTGTTAACGAGCGGATATGCCAACTCACAACCATTCGTAACCTTGATGTTCATCAATGCGTAGAAGGAAGCTTCACCCAATTCATCATGAGCAGCTCTATTCAACAAGTCTTTTGCAAACAAATTGCTTGAATAAGTTACAACATTGTTTGAAGTTTCTGATAAAGTAGCAACAGTCTCAGTCGTAGTACCGTTAGTTGCAGACAATGTCTTTCCGTCAGTACTTACGCTAAGTACATATTCTGCTCCGCTCAAACCAGTTACCTTGCGGTCTTTGTTCTTGTCAGAGAAGATAAATGCATACTTCAATGTAGCAGGAGCAAAGTCTGTAAACTCTTTGTCTACATCAATAGTAATTGTGTTGCCTCTGAACGTATTGAACAAATCAGTTACGAAATTACACTTGTTTTCCTTGTCAACAACTTCCACATTCAAGCGTACATAGTCCTTGCCGTCGTTGCCCCAGTATTCGTCAATCTTGTCGCCTACTTCAGCAGCTTCCGGATGTTTAACGGTCGCTTTCAACGTGATAACTACATCTTCACGTCCCTTAGCAGTATAAACGGCTTTCGCTTCAAATACATCGCCATCCTTAGCAGCCTTCAACTCTGCGTCAGAAATAGTCCACTTAACGATGGTAGTCTCATCTGCAATCTCGTCCACTACTTCCTCAACCGTACCGTCTCCATTTGCATTCGTGCCATCGAATTTATAGATAGCATGGAAATCATCCTTGCTCAAGCCTAGCTTGTTGTAGATTTCAGTATTCATGAACTCAACAGTTACAGCCTTAGTTACAGCGTTGCAGCCCCAATTGATTGTACCGAAATCAAGCGTAGTCTCCATACCTTCAGAAGTACCGCGAACAATTAACAATTTAATCCAACCAACATTGGCAACCTCATCCGGATTAGCCATGTTGTAAAGCTCTACGCGAACCAACGGCATACGACCGATAGCAGCAGCACCAGATTCCTGATATACTTTCGTTGTAATCTCACCAGTCTTTTCGTCAACGTCGAAGAACTCGTTCTGCGGAGTTTGGTTGTCCCCAGTAATGTAGTTAGAAGCAACAAAGCGGATATCCAAGCCCAATGCGTTTAACTCTTCTCTTGTAAAGAACTTGTCTTTAGCGCAGCAAGCTACCAATACATTATTTTCATAATCTTTTTCAGTATAGTGCGCAACTACATAGTCTTCCAGTTTTACTTTCTGAGAATTGTCATAGAGCACAGTGATTACTTGCGGAGATACAGCATTTACATCAACACCGTCAATAGCGTCCTGAGCCTTTCCGCTTGCAGTACCCCACAAATGCCCTTTACCTTCCTTAAAGTCACCAGTATACTTCTCCACATCAGCAGAAGCCAAACGGAAATCCGTAATCGTCGTGTTGAAAATAGCGGCATAATCAGAAGTAATCACATGCTCAGCAGCCTCTTCCTCCTCAGCGTTCGGATCTACCACAACAGCCTGTACTGAAACAACAGAAATTTCTTCATCCTTAGAACCAGCTAATTTGTCCCCATCAACAGAGAAAGTGAGTTGCAACATTTGTTCGTCACCAACTTTCACCAGTTCCTTGTTTTCTAATTTTGCACCCAACTCATTGGCAGCCTTCGTATGCACATACTCTTTGTTATCCGTAACAAAGCGAACTTCCTTGATGCTGGTCAAATCAATATTGGACGGATTGATGTGGTAACGGGCAACAATCTTAGCCGGAATTTCAAGGCTTGCAATCTTATCCTTATCGTCAGCAGCTGCCTTGCTCCAAACCTCACCAGTAGTAGTCGGCTTCTCATCAGAAACGATTTGATCCCAATCAGCCGTCTTGATGTAGCGGGCTTTCATTGCCTCTACGCCATTCAAATAAGCCTGCGGCTCAAATACCATGCTCTTCAAAAGACCGGCTTCAATCATCAAATTAACTGTCGGCTGGTCGCCATAAGTAATAGCATAACCAATTACAGCACCTGCAGCATTTTTAATTTCAACAATCTGCAAAGCAGGAGCTTCCGGAACAGCCGGGAGCGTTACCTCAGTTGCAGTTTCACCGTAATAAACTTTGCCATCCTTTACCGTCAAGAGAGCAGGATTGAAAGCTTCTACTTTTTCCTGTTTAACCACCACAGTTTGCGCAGTACCTTCGCTGGGTGTCAAAGTAAGCTCAAATCCGCCTTCGGCTTCTTTTCCGCTCAGAGTATAAGTTACATTGCCATCTCCAATAGGACAGATCACCGCCTCGCCATCAGAAGGAGTAATGGTCAATATTCCCTTCTCTTCGTCAAAAGTCACTGATTTCACATAAGCCAATTCCCCAAATTGCTCTGACAATTGGCTAAGTGTTGTTTCTAATGCGTCTACACGCTCATTCAGACCATCAATGTCATCATCGTAGTCTTTACAACTCGTCATAGACACCGACAGTCCCAATACCATACACATCAGAATGTGTAAAAATTTAGTTGTCTGTTTCATTTGAATTTAAGTTTAAATTTAAAGTAATAGTTTTCGATTTTGTTTTTTGTTTTTTGCTAATTCCTTTTTGTTTTTCTCATTATTTACCGTGTCCTTTTTACATCATAATTTTTAGTTTATTGGTTTATTATTTTCTTATTGTCCTATTTTCATCCCTGTATACCTTCGATTTCCTTCCGAAGAAGAAAGTTCGCCCCTCCCCAAGGCATGTGTATGTGTATGTATTTGTGTATATATTGGCTGTGCGTACATCAACGGATTAACTCGCTGATAGCCACAAGAAAGACGGAGAGGGGCTACCTTCATAAAATCGAAAACGACTAAAAAAAACGTAGAATTAAATAGAGGCATATTCCGGTTGAAAAATGGGCTTTCAACCGGTCTTTTTTTAGACCCCATAAGCATCTCTGCTCCAATATGTAACATCTTCTTTAGCATATTACTTTTCCTTTTCTAAAATCGCCTTAAAAACCAACGATTTTAATCCTACGTTTTTTTCGTCACTAAACTAATTCATTTCCTTGAAATTACTCTTAGTTTCCGTCTGCAAATATATAGTTTTTTTCATTACCACAAAAATAAATTGCGATTTTTTATTGCAAAGATTTATTTTCTCGCTGATTTTTTCCTTTCCGCCTGCCTTTCAGCCCTTTCCCATTTCCGGGGCTATACCTATATATATAAAATAAAAGCGGGCTATTCCTCGGGCAGCAGCACCTGTGCCCATTCCGGAACGGCGGAGACATATTTCTTTTTCATCAAGCCGTTGCTCAGGCGGAACTGCAATTGGGCATCCTCTCCATCCACGGAATTGTCATAAATATAAAGGCGGTCGACAACAGACGCCACCGTCTTGCAGTTGGCAATCGACTTATAATAGCGCGACACGATTTTGGTGATGGGTACATCATGCCCGCCTTTCATCACCCGGTTGGCAATCCGTGCCGCATTGATGGAAGGGTGTGTCGTAGAAATAAAAAACAAACGAATGAAAAAACCGGCAGCCTTTGCCCGAAGGATAAAATCCACCTTGTCATCGCCTGACATAACAGTCTCAAACACAAAACTCCGATGATTTTGGAGGCATTTTTCCCGAAGCGCGGCACAATAATTGGCTGCTTTCAAAACGGCTTCCGGAGAATTCCAGTCGCCAAACTTATACTTTGCCACCTCATCCGGATTAATATATAAGGTGCCTTCTGCCCACTCGTGGCGTAAAAACTTTTCCGTCACAGACGTCTTTCCAGACCCGTTGGGACCTGCAATAATAATCATCTCCGGGAAATGCTCACCCCCTGCCATGGACCACGCGATTTATTTGTTCTGCCCACCGCGCCTGCTTGATGGCAATATCGCGAAGCATAGCGGCAAGGTAGGCTTCCGTGGCTCGTCGGTTGCTAATCCTTGCCTCTTCCGCCACCTCTTTCATGATTTGGCTCAACATCTCGTCCGTCGGTTCTTGGAAAGGACTGAAACGATATGAATTCAATTCTTTTTCAGACATTGCGTTATAGTTTGGTAACCTGTTGCAAATATAGGGAATTTTATTGAGACAAAAAATTCCCCCAATCATTTTTCCGAAATAAAGCCCTTTGAAATGAATCGCGCCGTCCCAAACCATTTCCGCCAATACCCCGCACCTGTCCCGTACCCGTGCAAAACAGGGTCAGAAGCTATATTTGAGTTACACTTAACTTACACTTGAGTTACATTTCATTTAGAGATAAACCTATTCTCAACCTATTATAAACCTATTCTCATCCTATTCCAATATAATAAGAATAGGTCAAAGATGGGTTTTCATATAAATGTCCTGTAACTGGAATGTAACTTATGTGTAACGCAAATCATACTTATTTATAGCCCTTGGACAGGTGCAGGGCATGCCTTGAAGCACAACCCATCCAACTGAGAATGGCGGGAAGAAGGGGGTTATTGTCAGAATTTTTACTATCTTTGCGGGCAAAGAAACTGATTATTTTAAATAGAATATCATGAAAAAAGTTATCAATTCACCGAAAGCTCCGAAAGCAATCGGACCTTACAGCCAAGCTATTGAGGCTAATGGCTTTCTCTACATCAGTGGGCAACTTCCTGTGGACGTGAATACGGGAAAAATTGTCGAGGGCGGCATCCAGGCACAAACGGAACAGTCGCTGAAAAACATCGGCTATATTCTTGAAGAAGCCGGCTTGAGCTATGCAAATGTCGTTAAAACGACCTGCCTTCTGAGCGATATTGCCAACTTTGCTGCCATGAACGAAGTGTATGCCAAATATTTCACTTCCGAATGCCCGGCGCGTGCGGCTTTCGCAGTGAAAGACCTGCCGATGGGAGCACAAGTGGAAATCGAAGTGGTAGCTGCCAGATAAGGGAAGCCTACCGGTTCGATAAAAAACGGGGCTGTGCTAAAATGCCTTTTTTATCATACTCCCTCCCCCCTTCGGGGTACTCCCTCTACCTTAGAGGGAGAGTTTAAAATACCTGATATTCAACTCCTCCTCTAAGATAGAGGAGGTGGCTGCGAAGCAGACGGAGGAGTATGGCAGACATTTTAGCACAGCCTCGTTTTTGCATCCTTGCGAAGCCGGTTGCAGGCTTCTATCCTTGCAGCGCAAGCAGGCGTGCGGCTTCTTGGCGGTCGCATTGCAGTTGGGAGGCAAGTTCGGCAAGGTTCTCGAATTTGCGTTCCCCACGGATGTGGGCAAGCAAGGCGATGCGGATGTCCTCGCCGTATATTTCACGGTTGAAATCAAAGATATTGACCTCGATGCGGGTCTCGCCGGAACGGCTGACGGTGGGGCGCGTGCCGATGTTCAACATGCCGCCGTAGCGTTGCCCGCCGACAAATACCTGCACGGCATAAACTCCGGAAACCGGCAAGAGCTTCCGGGCATCGTCCAAAGCGACGTTGGCTGTGGGGAATCCCATGCCGCGCCCGATTTTGTCGCCAGCCACGACTTTCCCCCGCAGGGAATAGGCATAGCCCAGGAACTCGTTCACACAGGAGATGTCGCCCCTCTGCAGGGCATTGCGGATTTTCGTGGAACTGATGTTGATTTTGTGTTCTTCGTAGACTTCTTCCTGTTCCAGGTAAAAATGATAGGAGGCTGCCAGGGTTTTCAACTTTTCAAAAGTGCCTTCGCGGTTTTTCCCGAAACGATGGTCATAGCCAATGACCAGCCCTTTCATGCCAATCTGCCCGACCAGCAAGTCGCGCACAAAGTCTGTGTATTCGAGGTCTGCCAGCGAGTGCGTGAAGGGAAGGATGATTAAGTGCCCGACGCCTAAGGTTTCCAATATCCCGATTTTCTCTTCCAACGTGGTCAAAAGCCCGACGTGCTTTTCCTGCGGGTAGAGCACTTCGCGGGGATGCGGTTCAAAACTGATAATCACCGACTGCCCGCCCAGGCGTTCTGCCACCCGCTTCAATGAAAGGATGACTTGCACATGCCCTTTGTGCACGCCGTCGAAACTGCCAATCGTCACTACAGGATTGGAGATATGCAAGTTTTCTATGCCGTAATGTAGTTCCATTTGTTTCCGTATAACCGTGCAAAAATACAACAAAAACGGGAAGACAAAAAGCCAAAGCCGGAGGAAGTCGGAAATTTCCCGCACTTCCCCGGCTTTGGCTCTTCATTTTAACCCACAAGGCACATCAACCGCACTTGGAGGTGCCGCAAGTTTTGCAAATCAGGCAGCCCTCTTGGTACACTACCGGAGAACCGCAATGCTCGCAGCGTTCGCCTGTCGCCTCGGTGCCGTTCGGGATGTACTTCTTCAACGCACGCTCCACACCGTTTTTTCCAAGTATTGATGTTTTCGTTGTCGAATTCCATGGAAGCCACCACCTCCACCGCCTGGTGGACAGGCATTCCGTGGCGCAAGACTCCGGAAATCAATTTCGCATAGTTCCAATATTCCTTATTGAACTTGTAGGACAGCCCCTCAACCGTGGTCTTGAAACCGCGCTTGTTCTGGAATTGGAAGTCATAACGCGACTTGCCGTACTCGTCGTAATGCTTCACAATCTTGCCCGACGTCACGGTTTTGGGCAGCATGATGCCCTCGTCGTCATCTGCAATACCGGTGAAAATCTCGTAAGGACGCCCGTTATACAGACCGATGAAAGCAATCCATTTCTCTTTGTTGTTCTGGAAACGCACGACATCGGCATCCAATTCAATCGGGCGTTTGGAGGGCATTTCTTCCTGCACTTCGGGCTTTTTGTCCTTGTTGGAAACCAGGACGCCCGCACGGGAACCATCGCGATAAACCGTACAGCCCTTGCAACCGCTCTTCCATGCCTCGATGTACAGCTTGCCGACCAATTCCTCCGTAACGTCCGAAGGCAGGTTGACGGTCACGCTGATGGAATGGTCTACCCATTTCTGCACCTGCCCCTGCATGCGCACTTTTGCCACCCAGTCGATGTCATTGGAGGTCGCTTTATAATAAGGAGACTGCTGTACCAATTGGTCAACCTCCTCATTGGTGTAATTTTTAGCAGTGTCATAGCCGTTCACCCGCATCCATTCGGCAAACTTGTGGTGGAAGACGATAAACTCTTCATAGCTGTCGCCGGACTCGTCCACAAAGTCGATGTGCACGTTCTGGTCATTGGGGTTCACCTTCCGACGACGCTTGTACACGGGAAGGAAAACCGGCTCAATGCCCGAAGTCGTCTGGGTCATCAGGCTGGTGGTGCCTGTCGGGGCAATGGTCAGGCAGGCGATGTTCCGCCGCCCGTATTTCACCATGTCGGCATACATGTCCGGAGCCGCTTCTTTCAGGCGCAGGATAAAAGGATTGTTTTCTTCGCGACGGGTATCGTAAATCTTGAAACTGCCCCGGTCTTTTGCCAAATAAACCGAAGCCCGGTACGCCTCCACCGCCAGGGTTTTCTGCACTTCCACGGCAAAATCGATGGCTTCGTCGCTCCCATAACGCAAGCCCAAAGCTGCCAGCATGTCGCCTTCTGCCGTGATGCCCACGCCGGTGCGCCGCCCCTCGTTGGCTTTCTGTTTGATTTTCTCCCACAAACGGATTTCTACGCCTTTCAATTCATCGCTTTCCGGGTCGGCATGAATCTTCGCCAAAATGGCGTCGATTTTTTCCAATTCCAAATCAATGATGTCATCCATGATGCGCTGTGCAATCGCCACGTGCTCCTTGAACAAGGGGAAATCAAAACGAGCGTCCTTGGAAAAAGGATGCTGCACGTAGGAATAGAGGTTGATTGCCAACAAGCGGCAGGAGTCATACGGGCACAAAGGAATCTCGCCGCAAGGGTTCGTGGACACCGTGCGGTAGCCCAAATCGGCATAACAATCCGGCACGCTCTCCCGGATAATCGTATCCCAGAACAGGATGCCCGGTTCGGCAGACTTCCAAGCATTGTGTACAATCTTGTTCCACAAGTCACGGGCTTTTATGGTCTTGGTGTACATCGGGTTTTCAGAAAACACCGGGTACTTCTGCACATACTCCTCGTCATTGATTACCGCACGCATGAACTCGTCGTCGATTTTCACGGAGACATTGGCGCCCGTCACTTTTCCTTCGGTCATCTTGGCATCGATAAAACTCTCAGAATCTGGGTGGTTGATGGACACGCTCAACATCAATGCCCCGCGGCGGCCGTCCTGTGCCACCTCGCGCGTGGAATTGGAATAACGCTCCATGAAAGGCACAATGCCCGTAGAAGTCAGAGCTGAGTTCTTCACCGGCGAGCCTTTCGGGCGGATGTGCGACAGGTCATGCCCCACGCCGCCGCGCCGCTTCATCAATTGCACCTGCTCCTGGTCGATTTTCATGACCCCGCCGTAAGAATCCGACGGTCCCTCATTCCCGATAACAAAACAATTGGAAAGCGACGCAATCTGAAAATCATTGCCAATCCCCGTCATCGGACCGCCCTGCGGAACAATGTATTTGAAATCACGCAGCACTTCGAATATGGCATCCTCGCTCAACGGGTTCGGGTAACGGTTGTCAATCCGGGCTATTTCCCTTGCCAAACGACGATGCATGTCATCCGGATTCTTCTCGAAAATATTGCCGTAAGAATCCTTCAATGCGTACTTGTTCACCCACACGCGGGCAGCCAGCTCGTCCCCTTTGAAATACTCCAAAGAACTTTGAAACGCCTCGTCCTGCGTATAAGTCTTTCCATTTTTTGTTACATTTTCATTCATAGTGTGTTATCTAATTTTTACTTTCTTGCTTTTCAACCACACAAAGATATGGAAAATATATACGTCGCAGACAACTTTCCGAGGACTATTTTCTGGCAAGTTTCCCGTTTTTACAACTCAAACACCTATGAATTAATCAAATAAAAAGTTACTAACACCACAAAAATTCACCAAAACAACAATTTACATATAGATAAAAATGGAACAAACAAGCATTTTAACGTTTTTGTTCGTCTTTAGAGATTCAACTCCAGCAGTTCCTTCGGAATACGGGCTTTGAGCCTCGTCTCCTCCCAATCCACCTCGTCAATATAGGCTTCCGACAAGGGCAAAAGCACCTCGGTGCCCAAAATAGAAACCGTCAGCACCACGTTCCCCGAATAATCCACCACGTCCGTCACCACCCCTTCCTTGCCGGAAACCGCATCCTCCACCACGAAATCCACCAAGCCGAAAACATCCAACGCCTCCTCCACATCCACCTCCTCCAGCGCTGCCCGCTCCAAAAGGACATCGCACCCCACCAAACGCTCCGCCCCTGCCAAGGTATCCACGTAATCAAACTTCACAATATAAGAGACGTGGTTGCGGGTCGTCAAGCCGTCCTCGGCAATAAAAAAGGGAACCGGCGCCCCTTCCAACAGAAGGAACACCGGTCTATCCGCATATCGTTCGAGCAGATCGCTGTCGGCAGCCACCACCACTGCGCCTTGCAGACCGTGGGTTTTCGTAACTTTGCCTGCCTTGATGCAATCTTCTTCCTTGACCATACGCCTGGAATTATTCAGCAGCAGGTGCCTCGGCAGCTTCGGCAGCCACTTCGGCTTCAGCGGCAGGAGCAGCAGCTTCGGCAGCAGCCTCTGCGGCAGCGGCAGCTTCTTCTGCCTTCTTGGCAGCCTCGGCAGCAGCCAGTTCAGCCCGCTTCTTTGCAATCACTTCTTCTTTTGCGGCACGCACTTTGGACTCAGCCTCCAAGCGCACTTTTGCAGCGGCGTCGCCCTCTTGTGCCAACTTCTGAATCTTAGCCTGCACTTTTGCCTCTTTTTCTTTCATCCAAGCCTCAAACTTGGCTTCAGCCGTAGCCTCATCGAAAGCGCCTTTCTTCACGCCTCCCAGCAAATGCTTCTTCAACAGCACGCCCTTATAGGACAAAATCCGCTGTGCCGTTTCCGTCGGCTGGGCTCCCACCATCAACCAATGCAATGCCCGGTCGAATTTGAGGGTAATGGTTGCTGGATTCGTGTTCGGGTCATAAGTCCCGATTTTTTCAATGAACTTGCCATCGCGTGGCGCCCGGCTGTCTGCTACCACTACATGGTAGAATGGACGTCCTTTCCGTCCGTGTCTTGCTAATCTAATTCTTGTAGCCATTTTTTTGATTTAAAAAATTAATACTGTCCTATACCCGATAGGAGCCGCAAAGTTAATACAAAATCTTGAAATAAAGCCACTCTTTGAAGTGATTTTTCTTCCGGATGGTTTGAACGCAGGCATCCTGCGGTATTTTTTAATCCATAACGTCGCAAATTCTGCGTCAAAATTAGCAATAAAATGCCGCATAACCAATAGGGCAAACAAAAACTCCCCCAGATAAAACAGCCCGCCGTGCCGGCAAGGCACGGCGGGACATATCAACCAATCGCACAACATCAAGCTCGAAGTTATTCTCCGAGTTCTAAAAACTCTTTCAGTTCCTCCATCACCTTTAATTTCTCTTTTCCTTTGGCAATCACTCCATCCAAACTTGCCTTGCTTCCCGGCTCCAATCTATTTTGATAGGCAATCAGCCTGTTCACGCAATTTTGCACCCGCCGTTGGTCTGTTATATATTTGATTAGATATTGGTAAACAGCTTCCCTGTACCATACGACATCAATGATGAAATTGCAATCCTCGAATGTGGTAAAGTAAGAATAAACCCTATTTACGTCGTGATTAAGAAGCGCTTGCACCACCAGCAGGTCGGCAGCCTTTTGGGTGAATCCTTTCACGGGATATTGGGTCAATTCCAACAGTTGGTTCACTTTCTGCTTTAAGACCCGCACCGTATCGGCATTTTTTTCATTCCAAAAGTCCATTTCCTGCATCGTCTTGAAAATGCTTGAATTCAGCAAATTGACCTCAAAATTCATAATGTCATACAGCACATTCTCCAATCTATAGTAATCTTTTTCCACTTGTGCAAATTCATCCAAATGCTCCACGACGAAACGGTATTCCGGACTATAGGGATCCCGGTAAATGAACAGCCTTACCATGTCCCAAATGTCTTGATTCAGCAAACTGTCGATGGGAAATGAAGCCGCATAATCCCCTGCAACTTTTTCATATACCTTTTGATTTCCCATGCTCTCCAGCATCCACAAATACCTCTTCATGAAGTCCAAATCCCTTTCCCCTTGTTGATACTTTTGCTCCAATTCGTACAGGGGCATGCCTGCCAAACCTTCCTTCAGGGTGCCCAACAAGTCATCCGCCTCCCTTGCTCCTCTGATTACCTGCAAAAGATTCCCTTCGGCATCAATGACAAACATGGTCGGAACAGCAGATATCCTATTGGGATACAAGGCTGTAAATGCCTTCCCGTTCTCCTGTTCAATGTCGTATTTCGCGCAGACAAAGTTTGCTTCCAAATACTCGCTCACCTCTTTCTGGGGAAACACCTCATTCATCAAATGCTTGCAAGGAACGCACCAAGAGGCATAGCAATCTACAAACACCATCTTGTCGGCTTTCTTGGCTTTTTTCATCACCTTTTCCCAAGGCTCATTGTCCAGGAACAACGCCTTGTTCTGTGCAAACGCGCCTAACGCAATCAGGCTAAATATAAATGCAACTACTATCTTTTTCATATCCAATTATTCTTACAAGTTTATAAACAACATCAAATCAATATCCTATAATTTCTTTTAGCGGCTCGTCGATGGGCATGTGAGTCCCAATCAGACGGGCAGCAATCTTTCCCTCCGGGTCGATCAGAATCTTGGTGGGGAACATGTGCAGGTTATAAATCTCGGACAAGTCACACTTGTTGCCCGGCTCATTATTAAACACCTGCGTCCACGTCATGCCATCTTCCTGAATGGCTTTCTCCCAAATCTTCCAAGCCTTTTCCAAATCTTTATTCCGCTCGCATCCTACGCCCACAAACACCACATCGTCCTTGTACTTTTCGTAAAGTTCTTTCAGATGCGGGTGGGAAGCCCGGCAGGAGCCGCACCAACTTCCCCAGAAATCGAGCAACACATATTTGCCCCGGTGCTGGGAAAGGCGGAACAGCTTGCCGTCCAATTGCTTCTTGGTGAAATCGGGAGCCATTGCACCGATACGGGCTTGCCGTCCTTTCTCCAACTCCGCCTTCAACCTCTTCCCGTATTCATTGTTCTGCAAGGCAGGCGGCATCTTCTCAAACACTTCCTCCACATCATTGGCATCCAGATAGATAAAACTCTTCCACAGTTCCAATTCCGCCTGGTAGCTGTCCGGATTCGCCTTGGCGAATTTAATCAATTTGCGATTCTGTGCCACTGAGTTCTGTATTAATACGTCGTCATTGTTGTAAATGCTGCCGCCCGCTATCGTGCTGTCTATTTCCAATTGCTTAAATTCCCACTCTTCCGGTTCAAGCAATTCATAATTCAAGCGGATGAAATCCCGGAAACACGGGTCTCCTTGCAGATAAGTCAGCCGGGCAGGCTTCCCCCGTTCCACTTTTGCAGAAACCCGGGCAACATCCCCCGGCACCAGCAACAAATCCAACTTCGGGTACAATGCCTTCCCGTATGCCGTGGTCGCGCCCAATTCCGGAGCTACGACTTTCACGAAACAGAACACCGTATCCCGGATGGGCAGCTTGAGTTCCACCCTTTGCTGCTCAAAAGGCAAGGTGTCCGGACGTATTTCCAGCACATTGTTCCCGCTGAGAAGGATTTGCCCGCTTTCCACGCCAGGCAAATCGATTTTCACGGTGCATGAATCGCTGGGCACCGTTTTCCCCTGCCCCATTGCAAACAAGGGAGCCGCCAATGCCCATAACACGATTCCTAAAACTATTCTACCATTCATGTCCATTGCAAAGCCAATTATTCACACATTAGATTCCCAATCTCTTGCAAATCCACATCATAATTCTCAATGAAATGCGTGCGCAAGATGTCATATTTCTCCTTGACCAAGGGCCACTCCAAATCGCTTGCCCACTCTTCCGCAGACCGGGTCAGCATGCACCCGATAAACGCGCTTAAATCCGAGTCGTCATCAATGGTATTGGAAGGCCAACCCAATTGCATATACCAGTAAGTAGGTCCCGCGCTGTTGTATCCTTCAAGGAACCCCCTCGCCCGGGCATAGTCCGGGGAGGTCTCATCGACTGAAACTGCTACGCTGGTATAATCGCTGACTTCAAAAAATTCCTCCGGGTATTCGATTTTTTCTTGACGCTTCAGGAAAGACCAAAACGACACCTGCAAGTCATTCTTAAAAGTCCGCAACTCCTCTTGGGTCAAGTCCTTCAACTTTTCATCGCACTTGCCCACCATAAACGAATAGTTTCCGGAGTGCACGGTTTTCTCTGAATCAACTTCTCCCGTTGCAGCATTTAACCTTTCAATCTTCTTGGTTAAGAAAATCTGGTAAGGCAAGGTCTGTTGGTTGAACGATTCAGGATAAGCCTTAAACCATATCTTATCCAAGAAGTCCATCATGTCTTCGACATATTTAGGGTCAGGAGATTGGTAAATTACCAAACCTCGTTCTATACCAGTATCGTAATACACGTCCTTCTCCGTATAGTCATATAAAACATACGTCCCGTATTTTTCGTACATCTCCACAATGCGGTCATCCGCCTCAGATTCGCCTTGCGGCAATTCGTAATCCGGGGTCAACGGCTCTATGTCCTTGATTGCCGGATCTTCTGCACATCCCACGCACCATCCAAGCAACAGCATCGGCAAATATTGTATCAACTTTTTCATATCATATTCCATTTATAGATTAATCCTTCAATTCTCCTACCCTCTTCGGTTCATAAGCCGAAGCGTTTTGCTCCAATTGGATGTTGTTCTTAATCGCCTCAGACGGGATAGGCAGCGTATAAAGCGGGTCTTTCTCCTGCAGCGTATAAGTCATCCAAGCGTCTTTCCCGTATTGCTTGTAATCGTGCGTGATGGCAGGCATCCCGTAGCGGCGCAAATCAAACCAGCGGTGCCCCTCGAAGCACAATTCCGCGTAGCGTTCCGTGCGTATCTCGTCCAGCAATTGGGCTTCATCTGTGATATTCACGTCCTCATAATCCACAATGCGGTTGCGCCGCAACTCGTTCAAGTCAGTCAGAGCCAAGGTGTTTTTGTTTGCCTGTTCCGACAGCACGTATGCCTCTGCCCGGTTCAGATAAGCTTCCGAAATGCGAATGGTATTGGTCGGCGTCGTTCCGTAATTTGATATCTTGCATATAGCTTCCTCATACACTATTTCATCCTCGTACTCATCATAAGTACAGAACCAGAATATCTCCCTCCGGTCTGACTTTCCTGCAAAGCACTCCATCAAACTGCTTGAAGGTGCCAAGATGATTCCGTCATACACTTCTCCGGCATCTCCGTACACCCACTCCACTTCGCTGTTGTCATACGAGTACATCGTAAATCCCCCCTTTTCTGCCAATTTCGTGTAATCCGTCAAGCCCTCTGCCGACTCGATGGCTCGGCTTGCCGCAGTGACGGCATCGTCATAGCGTTCCATGAAGAGGTACACCCGCGACAGGATGATGTCCACCGTCGTGCTGTTGATGCGGTAATCTCCCCGCGTCTTGGGAAGCTGGTTGAACAGTTCGGAGGAGGTTTCCAAATCTTCCACGATTTGCTCGTAGACTTCCCCCACCGTGTTGCGCTTCATCCCGTTCTCCACCAACGCTGCCGTCAGCTTCAAGGGCACCCCCAGGGCTTCTTTGTTGTAATTGTAAGGCTCGCCAAACAGGTTCACCAGGAAGAAGTAATAGAATCCCCTCAACCCCAAGGCTTCCGCCTTCACCCGGTCTCGGGTCTCTTGGTCGCCTCTGGCACCGTCAATTCCGTCCAATACGGCATTCACGCCCATAATCAAGGCGTAAGCATCTGCGTATGCCGAATTGATCATGGTTTCCGTCTCCCACATGTCCGGTTGCCAAGTAAAAACGCCTTCCACTTCCATCGAGTAAGAATAATCGTCTCCCCAGTCAAACACATCGCTGCGGAGTTGGGTCTCGTCGCTCAGCACAAACAGCATTTGCCAAATATCGGAGTATCCCATATAATTCAAGACCAATTCGCTGTAATCATACACCGTTTCAGGAATCACCTCGTCCTGCGAACTTTCCTTCAGGAAATTCGAGCAACCCGACATTCCCAAGCCCGCTACGAAGACCAATATAAATAATCTCAGTCGTTTCATGTTATTTTCTTTATGCGTTTACTATTAAAACATTATTTGCAGGGACAAAGAGGTCGTCCGGCGCGTTGGCCAATCTCCTGTCTCCGGGTCTAATCCGTCCCACTTCTTGTCCGATACCCACATAAACGGGTTGCTCATGCTTGCCGACAGGGAGAGGTACCCCAACCCCGCTTTGTCCAACCACTCTCCCGTAAAGTCATACGACAAAGAAAGGGAACGGCAACGGATAAAGTCCGTATTCGCCACCCGGATGTCAGACAGGTTGTACATGGCATAGCAATTCTCCCGCTGCTCCGTGGAAGTCTTGGTTTCCGGCAAATAAATCTCTTCATCTTGCGTATAGCTGGGCAGCGTGGGGTAAATCGTCTGGTCTCCCGGTTGCCGCCAGCGGTTCATCAATTTGCGGGATACGTTCTGCTCCGGACGGGGCAACCCCGAACCGTTACCGCTTCCGCTTTCTGCAGGATACAAGTTCGGTAACCGGTTGTGCCCGCCCCATTGCACGGCGAACAAAGCCGACAGGGAGAGTTGCTTGTACTTGAACATCATGTTCAACCCGCCGGAGAAATCAGGCGTGAACTTCCCGGTCTCCACCAAAAAGTCTTTGGGGCTGTCAGCATTTTCATATTCGATATCCATGTGTTTGAACGTTGGCATCCCCGTTTCATCGTCCAAGCCCGCAAATTCGTATGAATAGAACGTAGAATAAGGACGTCCGTCCACCACGGCAGAGCCGTTCAGATAATCATCCAGCGTATTGATACGTTCGTTCTTGTCCACCGTATTGTTGGTCACCGACGTATTCAGTGAAAGTTGCCACGTGAAATCCTTTGTCCGCACAGGCACCAAATTAATCACAAAATCATAACCGTTATTTTTCATCGTGGAGCCGGAAACCACGCCGTTCTCCATGCCGTTCTCGAAAGGAATGTTCCGTGAAGAAAGCACATAGCTGGTCTTGCGGAAGTAGTTGAACGTGAAGTTCAGCCGCCCTTTCAGGAACGAAGCGTCCAACCCGAAGTTCCACGTCTTCGTCTTCTCCCAGCCCAAATTCGGATAAGGCAGGAACTTTATCGCCAATCCGTAATCGCCATACTGTTTGAGATACGACTCCGTCGCAATCAGATTCGGCGACACGGAAGTCACCGCATTCCCCTGGTACCCGTAGGAGCCGTAAATGTCCAAATTGTTCAGCCACCATGTAGCCGCCCAGAAAGGCTCGCTCGCCACCCTCCACTTGAAGCCTGCCGACCACGTCGGTTGGAAGCGTTTGTTCTTGTCTTGCCCGAAGCGGTTGGACGCATCCACGCGGGCACTGAAGTTCAGCACGTAACGGTCATCATACGTGTACACGGCAGAACCGTATTCGCTCAACTGGTTCTCTACCCGGTTGACGACCGTGTGCGACCCGTTCACGATGTCGCTATTATCCATCGTCATGCCATAGGTGCTTTCATGTTCGGCAGGAGGCAGGACGAAAGATTCCCCTCGGGTGGGCATGTACCCGTACCGCGTGTTGGTCTCCCCCTTCGTTTTGGTGGAATTGGTCTCAATACCCAGCTGCAATACCAACCGGTGTACATCCTTGATTGAACAGTCGTACACCAGGCTGTTTCTCACGGAGATGCCTTGGGTATTGGTCAATGTCGTTTCCAGCAACCCGCCCATGGGAAGCGGCGAACATCCTGCTTCCTCGCTGTTTGCCGAATATTCCCCGTACTCATACCCGCGGATGCTGCTGATGTAGAACGAAGGCTCGTCTGCCCATTGCTTGGTGTCGGCAGAAGAAGAGGAGAAAGAGAACATCCCTTGGTAAGTCAATCCCTTCAAAAACTCCCACTGCACGTCCAGCGTCGTGCCCCACGTGCGGGTGCGGTTTTCGCTCGCCGTATTGTCCATTTCATTCAAAATGTTGTAATTGTAAATGGTGCCACCCGTAACGTAGCTCGCACTGCCTTTCTTTTCGTGGTAATACAACGAGCCGTCCTCATTGTAAGCCGGAATCGCCCGTGACGTATTGTAAGCATAATTGAACGGGTCAACGCCGTAAGCAAACCCCTTCACCTCGCGCAGGCTTGCATTCAGCAGGAAAGACACCTGCACCTTGTCCCAAAGCTGCAAACTCGTGTTGGAGGAAGCCGTGAAGTTCGTCGAACTGTTGCCCCTTGCCTCTCCGTTTTCCTGTGAATATCCCAACGAAATGCGGTTCTGTATCTTCTCCGAGCCGCCGCTGATGCCCAAATGGTGGGAATGGTTGAACGTGTTGCGGAACAGGATGTCAAACCAGTCCGTATTTGTCCGTGCCATACGTTCATACTCTTTGTTCATCTCTTCCAACGTGATTTCCCCGTTAAACAATTTCTGTTCCAACCCGTAGTAACCCATCGGGAGGATAAATGAACTTGACTGATATTGCTTCCGTTCCTCATGTATCTCCCGTTGGAACTGCATGTGCTCCGCCGAGTTCATCAGGTCGTACAGCCCGTACCGGGGACGTTGCCCGATGGTGAAATCGCCGCTGTAGCTGAGTTGGATTCTCCCGACCTGCGCCTTCTTCGTCGTGATGACAATCACCCCGTTTGCTGCCTGCGAACCGTAAATTGCCGTTGCCGAAGCGTCTTTCAGCACCGTGATAGACTCAATGTCGCGGGGATTCAGCCATGAAATCGCGTTCCCTGCCAGCTCCGTGATATCGTCCGCATCCGTGGAAAACTTGAAATTGTCATCCGAATTGAACGGCTGCGGGTCGCGCTGGATTACGCCGTCCACCACCCACAGCGGCTCCTGACTGCCCAGCAGCGTCGAGGTGCCCCGCACCCGGATTTTGGGCGTCGCGCCCACCATCCCCGTCTGGTTCTGCACCAACATGCCTGGCACCACGCCCTGCAACATCTGGTCAATCGACGACACGCCTGCCATCATGATGTCCTCCGCCTTCACCGTCGTCGCCGCGCCCGTGTAATTTCCTTTCGACACATTGCCGTATCCCGTCACCACCACCTCGTTCATCTCTTGGATATCTTCTTTCAGCACCACATTGATAGTCTCCTTCCCTGCATATTTCACCACCTGCGTCTCGAACCCCACAAACGAGAATGCCAGCGAAAAAGCCTCGTCCCCCAGCACCGGGACTGTCAAGGCATAATGCCCGTCCACATCCGTCGCCGTCCCGATAGTCACCCCGACCTCGTCTTCTTGCACTAATACGGTCACTCCCGGCAATGGCTGGTGCTTGGGGTCACGCACAATGCCCCGCACTTGGACAGCCTTAATTTCCTCTCCCTTCGCCTCCTTCTTCTTGATAATAATGTAATTGTCATCATACTGCCACTCAAACGGCTGCCCGGCGAAGAGCTTCTTCAGTGCCTCCTCCACCGTCCCGTTCGCGACGTGCAGCGTCACGGGCGACAACCCCTTCAGCTGCTCCGTGTTGTACATGAAATTGAGCCCCGTCTGCTCCTTGATTTGCTGGAAGACAAGCGAAATGTCCGCCTGCTCCACGTTGATACTCACTTTCTGTTCCTGGGCGGCAAGCGTGAGAGGCGTGAAAATCACCGCTATCCACGCAATTGCCAGCGTCCGGCAGAAAAATCTTGTCTTTTTTCGCCATTTTTTAGGCGAAGAAATGCCCATTGTGTTGGTTTTCTCCATAATTTTGTGATTATAAAATTGTGATTTGATATGGATGCCTCAAACATCCGTTTGCGAGCCGCGAGTTGTTGGAGCAACTTGCGGTTTACTTTTAGTCATCTGCTCTCAGGGCGCATACACGGTCACGCTCTCCCCCTTCACGCCGAAAAGCACGGTGCCCGTCGACTCCATCCGCTCCAACCCCTCCTCAAACGAGTCGTTCCGGTCGAGAATCCCCGAAAACCACACCTCCTTCGCCCCTTCCGTGGCATAGAACACATGCAGCCCGTACCACGACGCCAGCCGCTCCATGATGTCCTCCACGCGTGCATTGTCAAACACAAACTCCCCGTCCTTCCACGCAATGTACGCATACGGCGACACGTCGCTCACCGCAATGCCGCTCCCCTCCCCGCCGTATTCCGCCAGCTGCCTCGGCTTCAGCACCGCCTCCTCGCCCGTCTCCCGCACGCGCACACCCACCTTCCCTTCGACGAGCACCGTCTGGATGTTCGTCTCAGAATAAGCGTTCACGTTAAATTCCGTACCGTACACCTTTACCTCCACCCCGTATGCCTCCACGAGGAACGGGTGCGTCCCGTCATGCGCCACGTCGAAATATGCCTCTCCCCACAGCTCCACCTTCCGCTCCTTCCCTTGGAACCGCTCCGGATAACGGATGACCGTCTGTTCGTTCACCCACACCCGCGTCCCGTCCGCCAGTGTCAGCTGGTAAGCCCCGCCTGCAGGCGTCCGCAGCGTGTTCAGCCGCTCCTCCGCCGTGCTGCCTGCTCCGGCAACCGCTACAGCCGTATAATCCAGCCCCCTCGCCGTGTCGTAAGGAATCCCCTCCCCGGCAGTTCCCCCGCCCTGCGGGTCTATGAACAACTGCTCGCCGCTCGCCAGCGTCAGCTCCACCAGCTTCCGGGGAGCCTCCACCTCCGCCGCCGGGACGCCTCCCGTCCGGAACAAATCCCCGCCAACGATGGCAAGGACGGCAACGGCAGCCGCCGCTGCGCACCAACCTGCAATCCTGCGGCGGAGCTTCCGCCCGTTCCCCCGCCGTTGCAAACGCGGCATCTCCGCCGGTTGCGCCTCATGCCCCTTCTGTGCCGACAGCACTTTCCGGATGAGAGCCAACTCGTCTACCAGCTCCTCGTGCCCCGGCTCCGCCAGCCACGCCCGGGCTTCCTCCTCGGGCACTTCCTCCCGGTGGTTCAGCAGCCGTATGGCAAATTCAATATCTTCGTTCGTGTAATTCATAATGCAATATTTCATCTTTTGTCCATAACACAACCTACCCCCCGGAATGGGTGACAGCAAAATCAAAAAAAATTTCAGGATTTCCACGCAAAAACGAGCAGCGACATCATATCCCTCTGTGCGTCATCGTCTTCCGCATTTGTCAATTCCGCCCTCAAAAATGACAATCCCCGCGCCAGGTGCGTCTTCAGCGAATTGACGGTGATGCCCATCTCGTCGGCAGCCGCCTGGTATCTCTTCCCCTCCACGACGCACTTCACGATGGCTTCCCGCTGCTTCTCCGACAGCTCCCCCATCTTCACCCTCAGCCGCTCCTCCCGGCTCTCGATGGTGCGCCAATCCTCCGCCACATGCTCCATCCAGGCGGCGATTTCCTGCTCGTTGTCCTCCTGCACGCGCTTGTGCTTCAGGTGGTTCAACGCCCGGTTGCGCGCCAGCGTGAGCAGGTACGCCTTCACGGGGTACGAGGCATCGATGCGCTCCCGGTTGTCCCACAGGATGACAAACACGTCCTGCGCAATGTCCTTCGCCGCCTCCCCGTCGTTCACATACCCCGCCACGAACTGCACGACATTCCCGAAGTACGTCGTGTACAGGCGGCTGAATGCGCCCTCGTCCAAAGCAGGCTTCTTGTCCATACGTGCAAACGGTGTTAATATTTCCGCAAAAATACTTTTTTCCTGTGAAAAATATCCCTCCTCCCGGCAATTATTTTTTATCCATCCGCATGCAGCCGCATGCACCGAGCCGGCGGTTGCCTGCAATGGGGGATAATCTTCGTGCCGGCATGCCGGGATGCCCGTGTGCAGGGCTTGTGTTGCTCTATAGTTACTCCTTGGTTCACACATCCTTACCACTAAGTTCCCATATGCTTCCCATATCTGAGGATATGGCAGGTATATGGGAACCTACGGGCAACCTTGTGGGAGACTACCAGCAACCATAGAGCAACCTGCCGGCAAATCATGTGATATAAATGAACAGCCGACCCCCTCCGGGGCGCTTCCCCGGAAGCGGGGAAAGAGCCGGGCGGGGGAGGAGAAAAAAATCGGGGCGGGGATGCGGGGATTTGGCGGGGATTGCGTATCTTTGGAGGGTGAAATTTAAAAAGGGATTTACGATGAAAAGATGGATATTGATAGCGGCGGCGCTGGTGCTGGGCGCGACGGAAGGACAGGCGCAGAGCCTGAAGGATTTGCTGAACTCACAGGTGGTGAAGGACGTGGTGACGTCGGTGACGGGAGGACGGAAGCTGACGGCGGCGAACCTCACGGGGACGTGGCGGTATGTGAACCCGGCGTTGCAGCTGAAGCACGACGGGGCGCTGATGAACGTGGCGGGGACGGCGGCTACGTCGGAGCTGGAAGGGAAGCTGAAGGATTTCCTCGCGCGGGCGGGGGTGCAGGAGGGGCTGTTCGGATATGTGTTTGCGGAGGACAGCACGTTCACGAGCGAGCTGAAGGGGATGAAGCTGAAGGGGACATACGAGGCGCACGAAGCGGAGGGGACGGTGACGCTGCGGTATAAGGTGGCGAAGTGGGACGCGCTGTCGCTGACGGCGGACGTGGTGCTGACGGGCGAGCGGCTGACGCTGTTGTTCGAGGCGGACAAGCTGCTGGATTTCCTGGCAAAGGTGAGCTCCATCTCCGGCGGGACGGTGATGCAGGCGGTGAACAAGCTAGCGACGACGTACGAAGGGCTGATGCTCGGATTTGATTTGGAAAAGGAATAAAGGAGGGAGAGGCATGGAACAGGTGAGGTTGTATCTGACAAGGCACGGGGAGACGCTGGAGAACCGGCGGCACGTCCTGCAGGGGCAGTTGCCGGGGACGCTGTCGGACACGGGGTTGCGGCAGGCGGAGGAGCTAGCGCAGCGGATGGAGGGGGTGGCGCTGGACGCGGTGGTGGCGAGCGACCTGGCACGGAGCGTGCGGACGGCGGAGGCGGTGGCACGGCGGAAAGGGCTGGCGGTGGACGTGACGCCGCTGCTGAGGGAGATGGACTGGGGGGTGTACACGGGGCAGGCGTTGGTGGACGTGGATTGGATGCACCTGCCGGAGAGCGTGGAGCAGGTGGAGGCGTTGTACCGGCGGGCAGGGGAGTTTCTGGCGTACATCAAGAAGAAATATGCCGGGCAGCGGGTGCTGGCAGTGGGGCACGGGGCGTTCAACCGGGCGGTGATGTGCCGCTACGAGGGGCGCGAGCCGTTTGACATGGTGGGGATGCCCATCATGGAGAATACGGCAGTGGCGGAACTGGTATATTGACGGGAAGAAGGTATATAAACGAAATACGATAATGGCATGATTGGGGGCATGACAACAACCGGAAGAGCAATGGGCGCAGGGCGCATGGGGGCATGCCTCCGGATGATGTGGAGAATTATCAGTTTGTCTTTCATTTTGTTATATTCAAATGTGGTTTGCCAAGGGGCGGAAGCTGCCCCTTGGTTTTCGTATGCCACGGAGGGAGACACGGTGCGGGTGACGGGGACGGTGGTGGGGGAAGAACCGGGAGAGCGGCTGCCGGGGGCGTATGTGTATGTGGGCGAGGAGCGGCGGCTGGCGGCGAGCACGGACACGGCGGGGGTGTTCCGCCTTGCCTTGCCTGCGGCGAGGGAGGTGGTGCTGTCGGTGTCGTACGTGGGGTATGAGACGTTTTCGGGGCTGTTCCGCCTGGAGGAGGACAGGGATTTGGGGGAGATACGGCTGCGGTCGGTGACGCTGGACGAGGTGGTGGTGCGGGAGCGGATGCCGGTGACGGTGAGGCGGGGGGACACAACGGTGTACAACGCAGGGGCGGTGAAGGTGGCTCCCGACGCCGACCTGGAGGCATTGGTGCGGAAATTCCCCGGGCTGGAGGTGGTGGACGGGCGAATCATGGCAAACGGGAAGGAAGTGGTGAAGATATACATCGACGGGCAGGAGTATGCGCTGGGGAATCCGGCGGAAGTGCTGCGGAACCTGCCGGCGAAGCTGGTGGAGCGGATGGCGGTGTATGACGAGATGAGCCGGATGGCGGAACTGGGGGGCTTCGACGACGGGACACGCTACCGGGTGCTGAATTTCGAGACGGTAGACCCGGAGCGGACGAAGGTGTTCGGCTCGGCAGCGGCGGGATATGGGATGGCCTTGCCGCCGGCGAGGACGTTCGAGGAGCACAATTACCAGGCGGGGGCACGGGGGAATGTGTTTTCGCCCAAGCATAAATGGACGGCAAGCGGGATGCTGGGCAACCGGGGCATGAGCGGGACGCTGCCGGAAGCACGGCGTGCGCCGGAACGGGGACGGGCACGGAACGGGACGGTGTTCGCGAACGTGTCGTCGTCGCTGAAGGAAGGGACGGACTTGACGGGAAGCTACAATTATTCGGGAGAGAACGGGTATTCGGCATCGCTGTCACGGGAGGAGTATTTCCCCACGGAGCAATACGACACACGGGTGTACGGGAGCGAGCAGCATGCTTGGCAGAAGGGCGCAAACCACCGGGCGTCGGTGGATGTGTCGGTGGACAAGGCTCCGGACGGGGGGCTGACGGTGTCGGGAACGGTGCAGCGGTCGCGCACGGAGGGGCGGAACCTGTCGTTCGGGGAGAACCTGGAGGACGGGGACACGGTGAACGTGTCGGCGGTGTCGGCAGAGAACCGGAGCCGCTCGACGAACGTGACGGGCAGCCTGATGTGGGTGAGGAATTTCGGGACGGACGGCAGGATGCTCTCGGTGAGCGGCGGGGGCGGGTATTCGCAGTCGGCAACGGACAGCCGGACGAACAGCCGGGAGCGGGCTGTGGACGAGGCGGGAGCGGTGTCGGACACGGCACGCCACCTGCTGAACCACAGCGGAAACAGGGGATGGGACTGGAACGTGGGGGTGGACTGGTCGGAGCCGCTGGCAGAGGCATGGCATTTGGACGTGCGCTACGGTTACCGGATGAACACCGACCGGAGGGAGCAGGAAAGCCGGGTGTTCCGTGACGAGGCATTCACCGTGGCAGCGGGGGTGGACACGGCACAGACGAATGACCTGCGGAACAGCTACCGCGTGCACAGCGGCGGGGCGAGCGTGAATTACATGTCGGGGCGGTGGATGTGCGTGGGCGGCATGGACATGAGCTACACACGGATGGACAACCGGTACCGGTATATCGGGCGGGGAGATTCGGTGATGGTGAGCCGGTATGTGGACGTGATGCCGGCACTGCGGTTCAATTATTCGCTGGAAGACAAGGGAAGCCTGAGCCTGAATTATTCGGGCAGCTCGTCGTCGCCGAATGCGGCGCAACTGCAAGACGTGCTGACGGTGGAGAGCCCGCTGTCGGTGACGCAGGGGAATCCGGAATTGCGGAAGTCGTTCCGGCATTCGGTGGACTTCTATGCCTTCCTGTTCAACCCGGAGAACTACCGTTCGTGCAATGTGATGTGCATGGTTTCGCAGACGTTCCACACGATGGCGACGGACACGTGGGTGATGGAACGCGACACGGTGGTGAAGGGGTATGCGCTCTCGCGTGGGGCGCAGTTGCGCATGCCGGTGAACCTGGAGGGGGAATGGAGCTTCTCGGCAAGCGGAGGCTATGCCTTCCCATGGGAGAAGGCAAAGTTGCAATTCCACGTGAACGGAGGATACAGCTTCTCACGGACGCCGTCGGTGTATGACCATGTGCGGAACATGAGCCACGCACATACGGCGAATGCGTCGGTGCGGGTGTCGGCGAATATCTCTGAATACGTAGATTTCTCGGTAGCTTCGTCGTCGGGGGCGACGTTCTCACGCAACACGGAGACGGCAAATGCCCGTTCGTTCAACGAGACGCTGGACGTGGATTTCCGTTGGGAGTGCGCCGAGGGGGCATTGCGGGGGTACTACTTGCAAGCTGCCTACAACGGGCAGTTCTACCTCACGTGGCAAGGAGGCACGCGGACTTCGCAACCGGAGCATCTGCTGAGTGCGACGGTGGGCAAGAAGTTCGGACGGGAGAACCGTTGGAACGTCTCGTTGTCGTGCGAGGACATCCTGCAGAACCGGCGGACGATGAACTTCTCGTTGGGCGACCTCTCCTCCACTACTAGCTATTCAATGATGCCGTCCGCCTGCGTGATGGTAGGCATCAGTTACCGCTTCGACAACATCGGGCAGGGCGGAGAGGAGTAAAGTCACAAGTCGAGGGTGAGCATGCCGCCGTAAGGAAAGTCGGCTGCAAAAGCCTCTTGGGGCGGGCAGATGCCGGCATAGATTTGGGCACAAGCGATGACGCCCCGGTGGGTGAAAGCGGCAACGCTCCGGGCGGGAAGGCGGCGCACTTCGTCAAGGAAGGCAGCGACACGGCGGCACTGCCCGTCAAAACTCTCGGCACCTCCGGCAGGGAGGTGAATCCAATCGTCGAACCAGTCTTGCAGGCGGGGGTCGGCAATCTTGTCCCAAGGCTGCATTTCCCAGTCGCCAAAGTTCATCTCCTTAAGGCGGGCATCGGGCAAGGCATCGGGATAGCCGCAAGCCGCAGCAAGCAGGCGGCAACGGGTGAGGGGGCTGGTGTAAACCGCATCGAAAACGGCACCGGCAAGACGCTCACGCACAAGGCGGGCTTCGTCGGGAAAGGTCGGGGCAAGGGGCACGTCCGTCCAGCCGTAGCACGTGCCGGAGGGCACATCGACCTTCGTGTGGCGGATGAGGGTTATCTTCATAGGTTGAAAGCAATGACAGTTCCTAAATAATACGCCTGTTCCGTGAGCAGCACGGCGGCACCGCAACAGTCGCCGGTGTAGCCGTTGATTTTGCGCTTGAAATAAAAACGCAAGCCCAGGGAAACGAGCAACGCCGGCAACAAGCCCCAAAACGACGAAGCAAGAAAATAAAGGGCGACGGCACAACCTGCCGTGATGAGGTTGAAACGGACGTAGTTCAGGCGATTGTAGAGCACCTTGGTTTTGCTCGTTTCCTCCGTGCGGGCATAGGGCAGGGAGTCAATCATGGCTGCGGTCATGAGCTTCGAGAGCACGTCGGCAGCCAGGATGGATGCCGCCCAAGAGCCGGGAGGAAGCGAGTAGAGCAGCGAGACGTAGAGCAGGAAGTAAGCAATCAGCCCGATGACGCCGTAGCTGCCGATGTGGGAATCCTTCATGATGCGGAGGCGGCTCTCGCGGTCGTGACCGCCGCCGAAACCGTCGAAGAAGTCTGCCAGCCCGTCCTCGTGGAGAGCTCCCGTCAGGAGCAGGCGGGCTGCTACTGCCAAGACGCAGGCAGGGAGAAGCGGCAGGACTTGCGCCGAGAGCCAAAGCACGCCCCACGTCACCGCTCCGGTCAGGAAACCCACCATGCTCCAGCAGTGCAGGATGTCGCGATAGTAGCGTTTATCCACCTGCACCACCCGCCACAAGGGCAAGCGGGTGAACATCATCAAGGCTGCCAAGAGGGTACGCATGGGCTTAAAAATATTTGGTTACCTCGGCATCCCGGAAACTGTTCATCTCATTGATCATCCGAATGGCAGAGTCAATGATGGGGTAGGAACAGATGGCGCCGGTGCCTTCGCCGAGCCGCAAGCCCAAGCAGAGCAAGGGACGGGCATGCAGGTAATCCAACAGGAGCTTATGCCCCGATTCGTCGCCTTGGTGCCCGAAGATGCAGTATTCAAGCATTTCAGGATAAAGGCGTGACGCAGCAAGGACGCAGGCTGTCATGATGAATCCGTCGACGATGATGGGGATGTGGCATTCCGCAGCCCGAAGCATGCCGCCGACTGCCGCCACCATCTCATAACCCCCGAACCACCGCATGATGTCGGCAGGGCTGTGGTCGCCCGTGTACTTCTCCATCGCCTGGCGGAGCACCTCGTATTTGTGGGCAATGCCTTTGGCATCCCAACCGCTGCCTGCCCCTACGCATTCCTTGAGGGGGATGCCCGTGAAGAACGCCATCCAGAGGGAGGAGGCGGAAGTGTTCGCCATGCCCAATTCGCCGAAACTGACGATGTTGGTGCCTTCGCTGCGCACAAGGTCGACGATTTCCGCACCGATGCGGAGGGCGGTCTCGTATTCTTCGGGTGTCATGGCAGGCTCGTAGAGGTAGTTGCGCGTGCTTTTCCGTATCTTGCGCTGAATCAGACCGGGCAGGTCGCCGAAATCGGCATTCACGCCGACATCCACAATCTTCACGCCGAAATGGTGTTGGCGGGCAAACATATTGACACCGCCCCCGCCACGGGTGAAGTTGTATGTCTGCTGGGCAGTGACTTCCGGAGCAGAAAAGCTGACGCCTTCCACGACGATGCCGTGGTCAGCGGCAAAGACGATGTTCTGCGGATGCTCCAAACGGGGCGAGAGGGTTTGCTGTATGGTGCCGATTTGCACGGCGAGTTCCTCCAACCTGCCCAAAGAACCTTTGGGCTTGGCGAGGTTATCGATTTTGTCCTGCAAGGCAGGAACAATGGATTTATCGGGTGCTGTAATGTGAAAAACCATGATAAGTATTATTTGTTAAAGTTGATATCTGTTTGCGGCAAAACGCCCTTGACGGCAAGCGGACAACCGGACACCATGAATACGACCCGGTCGGCTTTGGCAGCAATGTATTGGTTGATGCCCCCTTGCAAGTCGGCGAAACGCCGTTGGGTGAGGTGTTCAGAGGTGCCGCCCATGCCGATCTCGTTGGTCACAAAGATGTAGGTGGCATCGTGGGACGTGAACCGGTCGAACTCAGCCTGCAACTGCTGCAAGGAAAGCTCCACATCCGATGCGTTGTCAAAGAAGAAGTTGGTCGCCCAAAGCGTCACGCAATCCACAACAACGACGCGCCCCGTAAGGTCGTGGCGGCTGATTTCCTTCTCCTCCTCAAGGTTCGTCCATCGGCTGCCCCGCTGGGCTTTGTGCCGCTCAATGCGGAGGCGGTACTCGTCGTCCCACACCCTCGACGTGGCAAGGTAAACGGGATTTTCCGCCCGCTGCAACGCAAGACGCTGGGCATAATCGCTTTTTCCTGACCGTTGCCCCCCGGTGACCAATATGATTTCTCTCTCCATAGGCTGAAAAATTTGACCGCGTAAAGATAGGGAATTTTGGAGAAAAACGGATGAAGGAAACGAGCGATTTTCCTTGCAGGAAACGCCGACCGCAGCCGGCTCCCTGTGGATCAACCGCAACAGCATCTACCACATGAACCTGACACTGATTCACAAAGAAACAAAGACACAGAGCAAGGCAGGAGAAGAAAAACACTCGTGGTTCCCATCATCCCCCCGGACAAATAAAAGGAGCTTGTGTCGGCAGGTTGGCAACCTTTCACAGGCAGGGAATCCCTATCCCCTCCCTACCTCCTCCCTACCCTTTCTCCACACCTTTACCGCTGCTGCCGGGCAGCTGTTGCGCTCCCCATCGCAACAGCAACCTCACACCCTCGAAACAGCAGCGAAACAGCTCCGGACAAAAGCAGGGCTGGAAGCTTCCCTTTTCAGCCGCCGCCTTGCTCCGCAGATTCCTCCCGATTTTGTCAAAAACAAGTCCTGTTTTCCTCCCGATTTTATCATTTTTACCTACATTATTCCTCCCGATTTTATCAAATTGTCGTATCTTTGCCCTCCGAATCGGTATCGCCTTCGGGCGAGCAAGGGAATCCGGTGGGAATCCGGAGCTGTCCCCGCAGCTGTAAAGCCATGACCGCCCGCAGGGGCGGGTCTTTCCAAACAACCCACTGATGTGTTTTCGGGAAGGGGGAAAGGCGGCAAGCCAGAAAACCTGCCGAGAAAATGAATGGATAAAGTAACTTTCGGAGGAAAAGAAAATGAGAGCACACACATATTTTTTGAGGGCAGCCGCCATGGTTTGCTTGGTATTGGCAGTGATGTCCTGCCGTTCAGACCGGAAAAAACAGGCGGGAGGCACGTCCGTCGTGAAGGACACCACGCTGGACATCCGTTATGCCCAAGGCTTTTGGTTGGAAGCCCGGGAGGGGTATCGCCTCTTGCATATCAAAGACCCGCAGAAAAAGACAGCAGCGGAATATACTTTTGCCCTGCGCGAACGGGGCACAAAACCTGCCATCCCCAAAGGGCTTACAGTGCTCGACCTGCCGATGGAACGGTTTATTTGCATGACTTCCCTGCAATTGTCGAGCTTCATCAAGCTGGAAGCGACAGAGAAAGTCGTGGGCATCACCAGCACCCGTTACCTCGCCAACGAGCAGATGAACCGCCAGTTGGAAGAGGGAACGACCCGCAAAATCGGCATCGAAGGCAATTTCGATACGGAAATCATCATGAACCTTGCCCCCGAAGTGATTCTGATTTCCCCCTTCAAGGAAGGAGGATACGATGTGATGAAAGAGGTAGGCATTCCGCTCTTGCCGCATCTGGGGTACAAAGAGACGACGCCCCTCGGGCAGGCGGAATGGCTCAAGTTGGTGGGGTTATTGACGGGCGAACCCGACAAGGCAATGCAAATTTTCGCACAAATTGAGCAACGGTACAACACGCTCAAGGCTCTGGCGGCAAACGTGGCGGAACGTCCCGTCGTCCTGAGCGGGGAAATCCACGGTGGAAACTGGTATGCCGTGGGCGGCAAAAGTTTCCTGGCGGAGATATTCAAGGATGCGGGGGCGGATTATGTGTTCAAGGATGACCCCCGTTCCGGCGGCATTTACCTGGATTTCGAGACCGTGTACAACCAGGCGGACAAACCCCGCTATTGGCGCATCCTCAACAATTATCCGGGGAAATACACGTACGAAGTGCTGAAGGCGCAGGATGAGCGCTATGCGGATTTCAAAGCTTTCCGCGAACGGGGCGTCATTTACTGCAACATGCGCGAGAGGGCATATTACGAGAACATGCCGATGGAGCCGGATTTGTTGCTGGCGGATTTCATCAAGGTATTCCACCCGTCGCTGTTGCCGGACTACGAACCGGTGTATTATCGTTTATTGAAAGAATAACCTGCTATGCGACGCCCTTTAAAAAATACCGTCCTTGCGTTGGCAATCCTACTCTCAGTGGTGCTGTTCATGTTCCTGAACATTGCGCTGGGCTCGGTGAGCATCCCCCTGCCTGCCGTCTGGGACATTCTGACCGGGACAGGGGAGGCGCCTGCCAATTGGACGAACATCATTTGGAAATCGCGTTTCCCGCAGGTGCTGACGGCATTGGTAGCAGGGGCGGGACTTTCCATCAGCGGCTTGCAGATGCAGACTGTATTCAAAAATCCGCTGGCAGACCCCTCGGTGCTGGGCATCAGTTCCGGCGCAAGCCTGGGGGTGGCACTGGTGGTGCTGATGTCCGGCACCATCGGGGGCATTGCGCTGAGCCAAGCGGGCATTCTGGGGGAAGTCGCCCTCACCGTGGCAGCGATTGCAGGCGCGATGGCAGTCATGGCGCTTATCGTCCTGGCTTCGCACAAGGTGAAAGGCAACGTCACGCTCCTGATTATCGGCGTCATGATTGGCTATCTGGCGAATGCCATCATCGGCATTTTGAAGTATTTCAGCGTGGAGGAGGACGTGAAGGCGTATGTCATTTGGGGGCTGGGCAGCTTTTCGCGTGTTTCCGGCGACCAGATGGGCATTTTTACGAGTATCATGGCAGTGCTGATTCCCCTGTCCATGCTGTCGGTCAAGACGCTGAACCTCCTGCTTCTCGGCGACGGCTATGCCCGCAATTTGGGATTGAACATCAAGCGGGCACGCATTTTAGTCATCCTTTCGGCAGGCGTGCTGACAGCCATTGTGACGGCTTATTGCGGTCCCATCGCCTTTCTGGGCTTGGCGGTGCCGCATCTGTGCCGCATGGTTTTCCAAACGTCCGACCACCGCGTGCTGATGCCCGCCTCCGTATTGATGGGGGCATCGCTTGCCTTGATGTGCAACCTGCTGGCGCGTATGCCGGGCTTGGAGGGGGCACTCCCCGTCAATTCCGTCACGGCACTGATTGGCGCGCCGATTGTAGCATCTGTCCTGTTCCGTAAACGTAAAAGCGATTTGAACGAATGAGCAAGACACCGACCCTCATATTACAGCAGCTCTCCATCGGGTACCGGGGGAAAAACAGCCACAAGACGGTGGCTGCAGGAATTTCCGGCGCCATTTGCAGTGGGGAACTGACCTGCCTGTTGGGCACGAACGGGGTGGGCAAATCCACCCTGTTGCGCACGCTTTCGGCTTTCCAGCCCCCCTTGGAGGGCAACATCCTGCTGCAAGGCAAACCCTTGGCGAAATACAAGGACAAAGCCCTGTCCACCCTCGTCAGCGTGGTGCTCACGGAGAAATGCGACATCCGCAACATGACCGTCCGCGAGCTGGTCGGCATGGGGCGCAGCCCGTACACCGGTTTCTGGGGCAGGCTCAGCCACGAGGACTTGGCTGTGGTGGACGCCGCCATCGACCGGGTCAACATCCGACCTTTGGCAGAACGCATGTTGCACACGCTGAGCGACGGAGAACGCCAGAAGGCGATGATTGCCAAAGCCCTGGCGCAAGAAACCCCGGTGATTATCCTGGACGAACCGACGGCATTCCTCGACTTCCCGAGCAAGGTGGAAATCATGCAGTTGCTCCACCGGCTGACCCGTGAGGCAGGCAAAACCATCTTCCTTTCCACCCACGACTTGGAGTTGGCACTCCAGATTGCCGACAAGATTTGGCTGATGGACAGGAACAAGGGCATCGTCGCAGGCACCCCCGAAGACCTCGCGCTCGACGGGCACCTCAGCGGTTTCTTTGCCAGCAAAGGCATCGCTTTCGACATGGAGACGGGGTTGTTCCGCATCACCAACAACTACCGCCATGCAGTGCGCCTTGCGGGACACGGCTACCGCTATTCCTTGGTGCGCAAAGCCCTCCAACGCAATGAGATTCTGGCAAACCGCCACGTGGAATCGGACATTTGCATCGAAACGGGCGAAGGCTTCATCCTCTGCCACCCTGCAGCCCCTCCCCGCCCCTGCGCTTCCATCGAAGAATTGCTGGAAGCACTGTCCGCCGCTTTGGACTGAGGCTTCGTGCAAGCGCAAAAAAGCCACGGTGATGGCAGAAACCGTGGCTTCAGAAAGAAAACGTTAATCAATAAAATGAATCATTCGACAACGACGTAAAGGTAAGTGCTTTCCTCCAATGGGGAAATCCCCATAAATGGGTATTTTTCCCCGGTTGCCCCCGAGATTGAAAAAGCAATTTTCCCCTTGCCAAATTAGAAAAATCTGCCTAACTTGCGCTTTCAAATATGGGAATGCCTATGAGCACTGATAAAAAGACTTTGGCTTTCATCGGATGGCTTGCTCTCCTCGCCATTGCCCTCTGGACGGACAAGCCCGCCCAAAAGCAAAGGCGTGCCCAAACCCCGCTGCTGTGCGACACGCTCCCCGGCAAACCGCAACCCGACACGCCCTACCCCGTGGAATATCCCCCATCCCCTTGCGACACCGTGCCGGCAGATAGCTGCAAGGGAAGATTGACAGATTGACAGATTCACAAACAAAAAATAATTGCATTACCCAAAATAAAGAGCCATGAAACTAAAACTTATCACAATCATGATTGCGCTGCTATGGAGAGGAATGGCAGACGTATGCTATGGACAGGAGACGGAACTGAAAGATACGAACGATATTTCATCCAGGCTTTCCAAACGTATATTTCCGAACGACAGCCTGAAAGGAGAAGAAATATACATGATTGTAGACAGCATGCCGTCATTTCTGGATTATGATAACCCATTTGAAGCCAAGCAATGGATTCGGAAAAAATTCTACGAACTATACCCAATGGGCTGCGAGATTTATACGAAAGTTTTTGTGGAATTTATTGTTGAAAAGGATGGGTCGTTGAGCAATGTAAGGGTTGTCAAAGGAAAATATGAAGAGATCAATGAGGTAGCGGTGCGTCTAGTAAAGCTAATGCCCAAATGGAATCCGGGCAAACAGGATGGGAAACCTGTACGGGTTAGTTTTATCCTTCCCATTACTTTTGATTTCTTTTAGCAAATATGATATAAATACAGACCATGATTACAAAGATGATAGAGCGGAGGACGATCCGCAAATACCGGCAGGAGGAAGTGCCGGAGAGCCTGGTAGAGGAATTGTTGAGGGTGGCAGTAAGGGCATCGAACACAGGGAATATGCAGTTGTACAGCGTAATTGAGACACGGGACGAAGCGGAGAAAGCACGGCTGCAAGAGGCGCATTTCGGGCAACCGATGGTGACGGAAGCCCCGGTGGTGCTGACATTCTGTGCCGATGCAAACCGTTTCACCCAATGGGCACGGGAGGGAAAGGCAGAAGCAGGCTTCGGCAATTTGCAGATGTTCATCGCAGCCACCATTGACACGTGCCTTTTCGCAGAAGCATTTGCCGAGGCAGCAGAAGAAAAAGGGCTGGGATTGTGCTATCTGGGGACAACTGCTTACAACGCAGGGGAAATCGGGCGGATATTGGAAGTGCCACAATTGGTGGTACCCATTGTCACCATCACGCTTGGGTATCCGGCAGAACCGCTGCCCGAACGTTCAGACCGTTTGCCCTTGGAAGCCGTGATACACAAGGGAATGTATCACGATTACACACCCGAGGACATTCGCAAGTATTACCACGAGAAGGAAAGTTTGGAGGAAAGCCGGTATTTTGTGGAGCTGAACCACAAGGAGACGTTGGCACAAGTATATACCGACCTCCGTTACCCAAAAGCGAACAATGAGCGTTATTCAGCCTTGCTCATGGAAACACTGAGAGAGCAAGGCTTCACAATAAACGGCTAATGACAAACGATGAGGGACACTCCCCTTATCGTCCACAAAACAGCATTCCCCTGTTTCAAACCTGCCATCCATCCAGATCTTCTTCCTCCGTCGGGTCCTGCGGCGATTCAGAAGACAGAATGGCATTTTCTTGAGTGCAAGCCTCCTGTGCAGCTGCTTGACGCTGGCGGACAAGTTCTTGCGCAGCCTCAAGAAGACGGCGGTATTCGGGCTTGGGGAGCTGTTTTTTTGCCACTTCCATGAAGACAGATGCCAAATAACGGTCGGATTTGACTTCACGGGGACTTTTCCACTTGCCTTCTTCTTTCAACTGCAAATCATAAAGGCTCATGCGGCTTTTGCAGAGAAGGCGGAGGGAATAGAGGATGGCACGCGCTTTTTTCTGATTACGGGACAGTTCGGGGTAGTTCGCCGTGCGGAGATTGAACTCCACAATTTCCGCCTCGATTTCCCTGCGCCAACCCATGACGACATCCATGTCCTCTTCGTTGTTAATCATTTCATCGGAAATGCCAAGTTTCTTATTGTATATCATAGCTACTTCGTTTTTACGTTAGACTTCCGTGCACCTATTGCCAGAAGAACACCCAATACGACTCCTAACAGGGCAGCACAAAGCACCCGAGAATTACCGGGCAAGAGAAAGGTAACCGTATGCGCCGGGAACCAGAAGAAAGGAATGGTCTTCTTGAACACAAATCCCCACAAGGCATGCCAGTTCAACCCGGACATCACGTCGCCCATGCGGATGGGCGTGAAGAAACCACGGAGCGTGCCGCCGGTGGCAAGGATATGAGTGTCTGTAATCTTGTGCAACGTCATGAATACCGGCGCAAAGAAAGTGTTCATGCTGACCGAAACGATGAATGCCACGAAGGCTTTGCGCCAGGAAATCCCCTCGCCTTGGAACACAGCCACAGCGTCGTCCATGCCAAGGTATTGCAGGAACACGGGGGTACCGTTCGAGAAAATGACCATCGCCGCATTGATGCCCATGCCGAGAATCCCCCATACGAGCATGCGGGGCAATATGCCGAACCCCCGGCGGACATATAGTCCCGTAGAGATGCGCAAGCCTATCATTTCCCCAAGGGTCGAGAGGATGGCAAACTTGATGAAGCTCATCACCATGCCGTGCTCCGCATTGAACGTATGGTAAAAGCGGAATACCGGCTCACTTATAAAAAAGGGTAGCAGCACGACTGCTACCCCCAATATGAATATAACGTCCTGTTTTTTCATCACGCACTTATTTCTCGATACGGATACGGGCATCCACAGCCACCACATTTTCCTTGTTGCCCAAAAGCGGGTTCAAGTCCATCTCGAAGATTTCGGGAGCCGCCTGCACGAGCATGGATACACGGGCTACCGCCTCGGCAAAACGCTGCTCGTTGACCGGTTCCTGTCCACGCACGCCTTGGATAATCTTGTAAGATTTCAGGCTGCGAATCATATCCAATGCCTCCAGTTGTGAAATCGGAGCCAAGCCCGCCTTCACGTCCTTCAGCACCTCGATGAAGATGCCGCCCAAACCGCAGAGCACCATGTGCCCGAACTTATCCTCGCGTTTGGCACCGATGAACACTTCCGTGCCGGACAACTGTTGCGCCAACATCACGGCGTGGGTATCTTTGATTTGCATCATGCGGCGGAACTCGCTGCGCACCGTAGCTTCATCACGCACATTCAGCGTCACGCCGCCCACATCCGACTTGTGGACAGGTCCCACCACCTTCATTACAAGCGGGAAACCGATGGACTTTGCAAGAGTTACAATCTCTTCCTCCGTATCTGCCACACCCTCCTTGGCACGGGCAATGCCGGCAGCATCCAGCAATTCGTGTATCTGCCCGGGAGCCAAATAACCGTTCTCTGCCTTATCAATGACGGCACGGATACGGGCTTTGTCCACTTGGGGCAATTCCGGATTCGCCGGCTGGGGAGCAGGCGTCCGTTGGATTTTGCACAACGCATTGCCGAAGTTCACCTCAAACGGGAAATACACTCCGCCCTCGCGTACAAATTCCTCAATCTCGTCCTTCACCACCATGGACGACGGGAATATCGGATAAATCGGCTTGTCGGAAGCCGCAATTTTCTCACGCAATACCTTATATACATCATAAACAGGGAACAAGCCCGGGCTACCGAATATCACAGCAATGCCGTCGATGTTATGGAAATCATTCTGGCAAGCATCGAGGATAATGCCTAACTGCTCAGCCGTTCCCGTTGCCAAGAAGTCAATGGGGTTGCCCACGGACGAGCCGTTGAACAGCTTCGAGAGCAATTCCTCAGCCTTTGGACCTTCCAAGTGGGGAATCTCCATGCCACCGTCCGACAGCGCGTCGGTCAGCATCACGGCAGGTCCGCCTGCGTGGGTCACAATTGCCATATTCTTGCCCTTCAATTCAGGATAAGTGAAGATAGCTGCCACCGTTGCCAGCTCGTCACGCCCGTTGCAACGCACAATGCCCGCCTTGCGGAAGAGCGCTTCCACTGCCACATCAGAGCTTGCCAATGCCCCCGTGTGCGAAGAAGCCGCCCGGCTTCCTGCTGCCGAACCGCCCGATTTGATGGCAGCAATGCGGCATCCCTTGCGAATCAGGGAAGAAGCATGCTTCAAGAGCTTCATCGGCTTGTCGATGCTCTCCACATACATCAATTTGATGCGCGAACTGGTCTCTGGGTCAAACGATTCGTCCCAATACTCCAAGACTTCCTCCACGCCCAACTGTGCAGAGTTGCCCACGGAGAACACACTCGAAAACTTCACGCCTTTCTGCATGCCGGCGTCCATGATGAACAACGCCGTTGCACCGGAACCCGACACCAAATCTACGCCCTTCGGGTCTAACTTCGGGATAGGGGTCGTGAACACGCCGTTATAATTCGTGGTCAGCACACCGATGCAATTCGGTCCAATCAATGCCCCGTCCACGGAATTCACCGTCTCGACAATTTGTTTCTCCAATGCCTTCCCCTCAGCGTTCTCTTCGCTAAATCCGGCGGAGAGAATCACGAAAGCCCGCGTATTTTTCTGCTTTGCCAACACCTCGACGGTAGCGGGGCAATACTTGGCAGCAATGGCGATAATCGCACATTCCACCTCCGGCAGGTCCTCCGCCTTGCGGTAGGACTTCACGCCCTGCACCTCGTCCAACTTCGGGTTCACCACATAAAGCTCTCCCTTGAACTGCCCGTCCAAAAGGTTTTTCAACACTTTGCCTCCCGGCTTCTGGATATCATCCGAACCTCCCACCACCACAATGCTGGAAGGGTTTAATAACTGTCTGTTTATCATATCTCTATATCTTACACTTTTTCAAAAAAACGCAAAAACTCCATGACCTTCAGCATCATATTCTTTGCACCCGTATAGAACGGCACCCGCTGGTGGATTGTCTCCGGCTGCAAATCCAAGATGCGGCGCTCGCCATCCGTTGCCAGTCCCCCCGCCTGCTCGGCAATGAAGGCAATCGGGTTGCACTCATACAGCAGGCGCAACTTGCCCGTCGGGTGGCTATTGGTCTCCGGATAAATAAAGATGCCGCCCTTCAACAAATTGCGATGGAAATCCGCCACGAGCGAACCGATATAGCGCGACGTATAAGGACGTTTCGTCCGCTTGTCTGTCTCCTGGCAATACTTGATATACTTCTTCACGCCCACAGGGAACTTCTCATAATTCCCCTCATTGATAGAATAAATCGTCCCATCCTCCGGCGTACGGATATTCGGGTGCGAAAGGCAAAACTCGCCGATAGACGTGTCGAGCGTGAACCCGTTCACCCCGTTGCCCGTCGTATACACCAGCATGGTCGACGAACCGTAAATCACATACCCCGCCGCCAGCTGCTCGCAGCCCGCTTGCAGGAAATCCTCTATCTGCGCCACCTCGCCAATGGGCGACTTGCGGTGGTATATGGAGAAAATCGTGCCGATAGACACATTCACGTCAATATTGGACGAACCGTCCAGCGGGTCCATGCAAAAGATATACTTGCCGTCGCGCGACATTCCTTCCTCAAACACCACAATATCCTGATTCTCCTCCGACGCGATGCCGCAACATACGCCGCTCGCCTTCAATTCGGCAATAAACGTCTCATTGGCATACACATCCAACTTCTGCTGGTCTTCGCCCTGCACATTCTCCGTGCCGGCACGTCCCAATATATCCACCAACCCCGCCTTATTCACCTCACGATGCACCTTCTTGGCAGCAATGCCCACATGATGCAACAAACACGAGAAACCTCCCGTCGCTTCCGGCACTTCCGCCTGTTTCTCAATTACAAACTGATTAAGAGTCGTCACTTTATTCATGGATTCAGATTGATTTTATTAGTGCCGACAAAGATAAAATGATAAATCGTAATCCACAAACGTTTCCACCTATTTCCTGCAGAAAAGATGCGCTTTTTCTCCTCAACACACGAATTTTTGCCAAATCTTGCAGCATTCCTCCCAATCGGTTCTAAACCCTCCATTTTCCAGCCCTCTCCCACACCACAGGAAATACATACTGCCTCTGGAGCATCAGCCCAATTACCCAAAATATCTATAAAATATTTTACATTTGCATCATTATTTTATACATTTTGTTCATTCCTCCATTCTCCCTCATGTTCAGCACCTTTCCCCCTTCCTTACGACTATCATCTACGAGTCATCTCCGATTCACTAACGAGTCATTAACGTTAAAAAGTAGTAAATGATTCGTTACTAAAAAGTAGTATTCTTACTTGTCAGAGTCTGAGGGAGGGAAAAGGGAAGGGGAACGGCAGGGAAAAGGGAAGAAAAGCAGGACGCGCTTGGCATTGCAAAAGCAATCAAGCACGAATCAAAGCCCTATTTTCAGGAAAATACACGCTGCACGCCATGCTAATCGAAAAAAGTGTCACTACATGACAGTTTTTTCGATTAGGGCGGTGCGGAGCGGGGAAGCGCCGGCTTCCGTTGAATGAGTCTAAATTTGCGGTATCCTTGGGTGAAAACGATTGTTTGTTGAGAGATTCCCCTATCCTTTCACTATATTTGCCAAAAAAAGAACAGTATGCATACCATTCAGATTTGTCTTGGCAGTTCCTGTTATTCCAGAGGGAACAACACCCATTTGGGGGTGATACGGAAGTATATTGCAGAGCACGGGCTGGAAGCGGAAATCGCTTTCTCGGGGCATTTGTGCGAGAATTTGTGCAGCGAAGGTCCTATCCTGCGGATTGACGAGAAGGTGTACAAGGAGGTGAACCTCTCCAGCCTGTACCGCATCCTGGAAGAGCTGAAAAGCAAAGACGATGTAACCTCAAATCCTTGACGCCATGAACCATACAACTGACTTAAGACCCATTTACACGGAGCCGGAGAATTGCCAGGATTGCTATAAATGCGTGCGGGAATGCCCCGTCAAAGCCATCCAGGTGGAGAACAACAAGGCTTATATCATCGAGAAACGCTGCATTTATTGCGGGCATTGCACCCAAGTGTGCCCGACGGGCGCAAAAAAGATACGGGACGGGATGAGCCGCACGAAGCTGCTGCTGCACAACCAGAAGCGCGTCATCCTGTCGCTTGCGCCGTCGTGGGTGTCGGAGTTTGACGAGATGGAGGCGCCCAAGCTCATAGCCGCCATCCGCCGCCTGGGATTTGAGGCGGTGTCGGAGACTGCCATCGGCGCAGAGCTGGTGTCTGCCCGCGTGACCAACTACCTGCAACGTTCCGAACCCGGCGTGTATATTTCATCCGCCTGCCCGGTGGTCGTGGAGTATGTGCGCAAGTATTCCACGGAGCACATTGACGCCATCACTCCCGTGCTGTCGCCGATGCTGGCGCATGCCAAGATTCTGAAGCAGCATTATGGCAATGACATCAAAATCGTCTTTGCCGGACCGTGCATTTGCAAGAAATTGGAAGCCGACCGGTTCCGAGACTTGGTGGAAGTCGCCATCACGTTCAAGGACTTGAAGAACTGGTTTGAAAAAGAAAATATCCGTCCGGAAAGGCTGGAGCCGACGGCGGACGACCGTTTTGTGCCCTGGAGCGCAGGCATCGGGGCACTCTACCCCATCGAGGGGGGGATGCTGCCCGGCATCGAAGGCGAGCGGAAGAAGGTCATCAAAATGGCTTTTTCCGACCTTTCCAATATCAAGGATGTCATCAAGAACCTGGACACGAGGCGCGAGAAGGATTCCATTTTCCTGGAACTGCTGGCTTGCAAAGGGGGCTGCATCAACGGACCTGCCAAGCTCAGCCAGCGGTCGCTTGCCCTGAAGCGGTACAGCATCGAGAACCGCCGCCCCCCGGTTTTTGAAGGCACGCCGGATGACTTGAGCGGCATCGACATCACGAACCGTTTCCCGGCAGACTCCTGCGCCCCGCCGCAATACAGCGAGGAGGAAATCCGCCAGGCGCTTGCCGCCGTGGGGAAGACCTGCCCGGAGGACGAATTGAATTGCAGCGGTTGCGGTTACGACAGCTGCCGCGATTTCGCCCTCGCCATGCTCGACGGGCGCGCCGAGGAGAACATGTGCGTGTCTTACATGCGGAAGGTTGCACACGACAAGGCGACCGTGCTGCTGCAAAAGATTCCTGCCGGCGTGATTCTCGTGGACAAGGATTTGAAGATTTCGGACATGAACCGATTCTGCGCGAACATCTTGGGCGAGGAGACCAGCCTGATTTACGAAGCCTCGCCGGGATTGGCAGGGGTGGACTTGGAGAGCGTGTGCCCCTTTGCCGACCATTTCCGTGCCGTCCTCACTACCGGCAAGGAAATTAGCGAGAAGCAAATCCGCGACGGGGAGAAGGTGTGGCTGCTGTCGATTTACAACATCCAGCCCAACCGGCTGGTATTCGGCATCCTGCAAGACCTTCACGAACCCTACGTCCGCCAAGAGTGGATGCTGGAGCAGACGCAGGAAGTCATCCGCAAATACATGCACACCGTCCAGCAGGTGGCATGCCTGTTGGGCGAAAATGCCGCCTACACGGATGCCACCCTGCGGAGCGTCATGGCAGGCGTGCCTGCAGCCAAACGGGATAAATAAGAACCACCAAAAGAGACGAACATGGACGAAGTATTCATAGAGGTCGACTGCTATCAGAAGAACAAGGCCGGCAACCTGGTCTGCGGCGACAGTTTCATGTCCCAAAAACTGCAGGACGAGGGCAGGATTATCAGCGTGTTGTCCGACGGCTTGGGCAGCGGCATCAAAGCCAGCGTGCTCTCCACGATGACCGTCACCATGGCGATGAATTATGTGGCAATGAACGAGAGCATCCTGCAAACGGCGATGTCCATCATCAACACCCTGCCGCAGGACATGGTGCGCAAAATCAGCTACTCTACGTTCTGCATCTTTGACATCGACTGTTTCGGCAACACCAAGGTCATCGAGTACGAGACGCCCCCCGTATGCCTTTTCCGGGACGGCAAGCTCATCGACATCCCAAAGGAGAAAATCGCCGTGGAACGCACCGATTTGGAAAACACTTTCCTCTGGGTTTCGGAGTTCAAATTGGAGAAAGAAGACCGCCTCGTCTGCTATTCCGACGGCGTGAGCCAATCCGGCATGGGCAGTTCCTCCATGCCTTTCGGCTGGGACGAGGGTGTCAAAACCTACCTTACCGCCCTGCTGGAAGAGCAACCGGACATTTCTGCCAAAGAGATGGCGCACAAAATCGTGCTGCGGGCAGAGCGCAACGACAATTACAGGCTGCTGGACGACACCAGTTGCTGCGTAGTCTACCGCCGCACGCCACGCAACCTGCTGGTCTGCACGGGACCTCCATACGATGAGCAGAAAGACCGCTATCTGGCAGAGAAAGTGCGTGACTTCCAAGGCAAACGCATCCTGTGCGGGGGCACCACCGCCTCTATCATCTCGCGTGAACTGCGCCGTCCGCTGACGGTCAGCCTCGAAATCACCGACAAGGAACTGCCGCCACTCTCTTACATGGAAGGCATCGACCTCGTGACTGAAGGCATCCTCACGCTGAGCAAGGTGGAACGCCTCCTCGCAGAAGGGGTGCCGGAACGCTCGCATGGTCCTGCCAACGACATGGTGACGCTCCTGCAAAACAGCGACAAAATCACCTTCGTCGTGGGCACGCGCATCAATGTCGCGCACCAAGACCCAAATCTGCCTGTGGAACTGGAGATTAGGCGCAACGTGGTCAAAAAAATAAAAGATTTATTGGAGACGAAATACCTTAAAGATGTAGAAATTATCTATCTTTGACGCCCAAAAATATGGAAAAGATTAAAGTGAAATTATGCGCCGGCACCATGTGCTATGTCATGGGAGGCGCGCAGCTAATGGAAATCAACGACTTGCTGAGCGACGAAGAGAAATCCTTTGTCGAAATCAGCCTTAGCCCCTGCCTGCAACGCTGCAACGGAGAGGAACGCCCTCCCTTTGCCGAAATCAACGGCAAGCCGCTGCAAGGCGTCAACAAAGAAACACTATTACAAATCATAAAAGAAGAGATAAAAAATGCTGTACGATAATTTTGCGATGCTCACCAAACGGGAGCTGTTAATCAGGATTGTCAAACTCTTGAAAGAAGACGAACTCATTACCAAACTGAAATACCTGCCCGTGGAAATGCGCCCACGCAACAAACGGCCGGTAAGATGTTGCGTGCACAAAGACCGTTACATCCTGAAGCACAAAATTATTTCCATCCTCGGTTTTGAAATCACCGACGAAGAAATCGACCTGATACACCTGTCCGACTTTGCCCGCATGGCAATGGCGAACAAGAACATGAAGGAGAACATCCTCTCCGTTGTCCACGAGGCATGCAGCGCCTGCATCCAGTCGCAATATGCCGTGACCAACCTCTGCCGTGGCTGCGAAGGGCGTCCCTGCGTGATGAACTGCCCGAAAAACGCCATCTCGTTCATTGGCGGGAAGGCAAACATCAGCAGCGTGGACTGCGTGAGCTGCGGGCTTTGCCAGAAGGTGTGCCCCTACCATGCCATCGTGTTTACCCCCGTGCCCTGCGAGGATGTCTGCCCCGTCAAAGCCATCACCAAAGATGCCGAGGGCGTGGAGCACATCGACAAGACGAAGTGCATCTATTGCGGCAAGTGCATGCAGGCATGCCCCTACGGCGCCATCATGGAACGCTCCAAAATCATCGATATCCACAAGAGCCTCAGCAATCCGAAGAAAAAAGTCATTGCCATCCCCGCCCCTGCCATTTTCGGGCAATTCAACGCCACGCCGGGGCAAGTGCTGGCAGCCATCAAGCAAATCGGATTCGACGACGTGGTGGAAGTCGCCCTCGGAGCGGAAACCACTGCCGCCAACGAAGCCAAGGAACTGGAAGAAAAAATGCAGGAAGGACAGCCTTTCATGACCACTTCCTGCTGCCCGGCATATACCGGATGGGTGGAAAAACACGCCCCCATGCTCAAGCCTTTTGTCTCCGAGACACGCAGCCCGATGGTCTACGCCGCCCGCTACGCCAAGGAGAAATACCCGGATGCCGAAGTGGTGTTCATCGGTCCGTGTCTTGCCAAGCGGCATGAGGCAGACTCCGTGCCGGAGGTCGACTATGTGATGAGTTTCGAGGAACTCGGCGCATTCATGGTTGCCTACAACATCGATGTGGACAATTGCAGCGAGAAGGAACTCAACCGCGACGTCACCAAATACGGGCGCGGCTTCGCCCAGGCAGGCGGCGTGCAGGCTGCCGTCGTACATGCCATCGGCGACAAGTACACAAACGAACACATCGAAGGACTGGACAAAAAGAACCAGGCGCTTCTGAAATCCATGGCAAAGAAACCGGTAGCCCAATTCGTGGAAGTCATGGCTTGCGATGGCGGCTGCATCAACGGTCCCTGCTCCCTCGCCCCCCTCACCCTTGCCAAACGGCAAATCAAAAAGGTGCTGGAGTAAAGCCCGCCTTTCACAATCATACACCACCGTCTGGCAGTCAAGCTCCTCCCATGAGATAGGGAAGGTGCTTGACTGCCAAGCATTTTAAACACTCCCCCTAAAGTAGGGGGAGTACCCCGAAGGGGGGAGGGAGTATGAAAAAAGCATTACGGCGTGATGAACGCCCTAAAATAACCGGGGTGCCGCCGCCCACTCGTAATATTTTCCACCCAAACCTACTTTATTACAAATACAATTATTATATTTGCAATAAAATCAAAACAACGGAGCCATGCAAACACCGACTCTTATAAACCCATTTATCGTAGGCAGATACGTTTCAGACCATTACTTCTGCGACCGCGAGCAAGAAACCGCATTCCTGATCAAGCAAGTCGAAAACGGGCGGAACGTTGCCCTCATTTCCCCCCGCCGCATGGGCAAAACCGGGCTTCTGCAACATAGCTTCAACCAACCCGCCTGCCAAGAGAAATACTACACGTTCTTCATAGATATCTATGCCACCAACTCCTTGTCCGAATTCGTTTACCTCTTCGGAAAAACCGTCTACGAAACCTTGAAGTCCAAGAAGACGGCATGGGCAGAGCGTTTTTTCCAAATTATCCGTTCCCTCCGCGTGGGTTTCAAGCTGGACGCCGTGACCGGGGAACCTGTATTTGACATCGGTTTGGGCGACATCCAGGCTCCGCAGGCCACCTTAGACGAAATTTTCACCTACCTCGAAAATGCCGACCGCCCCTGCCTCGTCGCCATCGATGAGTTTCAACAAATCGCCTCGTACGAGGAAAAGAACGTGGAAGCCCTGTTCCGTACCCACATCCAGCAATGCCGCCAGACGCGCTTTATCTTCTCCGGCAGCAAACGCCACGTGATGAGCAACATGTTCAACTCCTCCTCCAAACCCTTCTACCAGAGTGCCATCAGCATGAGCTTGGAACCCATCCCCCTCGCGACCTACCTTCCTTTCGCCGTCCGCTTGTTTGAGGAACGCGGGAAAAGCATCGACACCGCCCTTGTCGAAACCATCTACACCCGCTTCGAGGGCTGCACCTGGTTCGTCCAAATGGTCATGAATGAACTCTTCGCGCTCACCGCTCCCGGCGGGCATTGCCCTGCAGACCAGCTGGATGCCGCCCTCGCCAACGTCATACAGACCCAGGAAGGCAGCTACAAAGACCTGCTTTCCCGCCTTGCCCCCCGGCAAAAAATGCTGCTCCAAGCCATCGCCAAAGCAGGCGAGGCAAGCAACATCACCTCCTCCGCCTTCATCAAAAAATACAACCTCACCTCTGCCAGCTCAGTACAAGCCGCCTTGAAGCCCCTGCTGAAAAACGACTGGGTCACCCAGGACGGCAATGCCTATCGCGTCTACGACTACTTTTTCGCCGAATGGCTGCGGAAAGAATATTGACCTCCTGCCCTTCCAAAATTACCGCCCAAAAACGCCACTTCCACCCGATTTTGGGCGACTTCCAGTTTTTTTCCAAAATTGATTTTGCAACGCACTGGTTACCAATATCTCCAAAATCCCACTTCCAGTTCAGGAAATCCCACTTCCAGTCCGTTTCATCAAAAGATTCCATAATTTTGGAATGGCAGACATCCTGCAGGAAAGAAAAATTGTATTGGATTCTTATGGATTATCAGGTCTAAAAACGGAATTAAAAAAACTAAAGCCTATAGGTGTAACAGACAAGAAAATCGATAAATTATTTGAAGTATATGAGAAAGCATGGAATTAAATTAGGATTGTTGATAAGCATTTTATGCTGTTTTTCCTGCAAGGAAAAACAATACGCAGTAGAATTCATCTATGAAAACACGTTTTCCCAAGAAGTAAGAATTGAGTTTTTCAACGAGTTAGACGCTTCAGGAGAACTATTGTATCATGTGCAAGTTCCAGCTTGCCAGGAAGCCTCTTTTGTCGTAAAACAATATGAAAGCGAAACCTTATTCTCACACATCTACTCGGCACGTCTAACTTTTGAAGACAAAACAAGCATTGTTTATCACGAAGTCATGCAAGACTCGCTTCGGACAAATTTGCTACATGTCTTTAATTATACAGATGATGGCAACTGTCTTAGGATGCAAATCACCGAGAAGCATTACCAAGAAGCCAGCAAAAACGAAGCAGCAAAGCAACCTCAATAACTAGTAATCTTATTGCAAGAGATTATGAATGAACTACAAAGTCAATCCATAGTCTCTTGCACTTGTCTCCTTATAAAAACTCAGCACTGAAAGACCAAACAAAAGCCTATAGGCGTAACAGACAGGAACATCGATAAACTATTTGAAGTATATGAAAAAGAATGGCATTAAACTAAGGGTATTCGCAAGCATTTTATGCTGTTGCATCGCTTGTAAAGAAGGGAAATATACTGTAACATCTACGTATGAAAATACTTTGGAGCAAAATATTGTTATCAGTTTTTTGAATCCACCAGACTTGCTTGGCGAGACTACCATTGAACCACATGGCAAAGGAAGCATAGATTTGACATTGTTTGAAAATGAAGCGTTATGGGGAGGCGTTACCATCATAAAATTAGAATTTGAAGATGGGAAAAGCATTGCCTATACCACTGTTCTTCCAGAAACTGATACGCTCCATACTAATCTGATGAATTTTCAAAACTATACGGATTACGGACGCTATCATCAATTCATGCAAATCACCGAGAAGCATTACCAAGAAGCCAGCAAAAACGAAGCAGTAAAGCAGAATCGATAATTAAAAATCTTCATGCAAGAAGCTGTGAATAAAGCGATAACCCCATTCACAGCCTCTTGCTCTTGCCATTTCACAAAAACTTAGCGCCCAAAATTAGGCGCAAAACTATTTTCCCCTATCTTTGCAGCCACGATAATTAACCTAAAGACTAAGACATGCAAAAAAGGGCAAGCGTGATTTGGACAGTATTGGTTGCAATGTTTTTTGCCTGCAGCGGCGGCAAGGACAGCCTGCTGGAGCAGGCGGCGCAGTGCGTAGAGACTGCCCCTGCCAAGGCGTTGGCATGCCTGGACTCCATCCGGGAGCCGGGACGGCTGGGGAAAGACGGGCTGGCGGAGTACTATTTCCTGCGCTGGCACGCCACCTTCCTGCGGGACGGGAAACTGGGCAATACCCTGCCCTCCACGGAAGCCGCAGCCTATTGGGAAAAGAAAAAAGACTACCGCAAAGCAGCCTGGACTTGGCTCTATTGCAGCATCAAGCAACAACGATGGGCAGAACCGGGCGAAGCCGCCCTCTGCCTTGACAAGGCGCAACGCCTGGCTGCCGGACTGCAAGACAGCCTGTTGGCTTTCTACGTGCACTATTGCCAAGGACGATTGCTTTTTCGCAACCGTGCCTTCCCCGAAGGCGTGGAAGCATTCCGCCAGGCAATCGCCCATAGCCCGCAAGCCCCGCAGGCAGACGTCGCCCCCTATTGGCTAAAAGCGGCAGAATGCTATTTGTACACAGGCGACTACAAATCAGCGGAAAACTACTACCGGCGCGTAAAGGCATGCCTGGAAAAAGGCACGCATTCCCCGTCCACCATCCACGACATCTTCCGGTCTGTACGGAAAGTGCGAAACGCCCAGGTCAAAGAAGAACTGCTGGAAGATTGGACGAAATATTTCAAAGAGGACGCCTATGCCTTGACTTGCTGCCGGTTAGTGGAGGCAGCTGCATTCCTGCGGAAGGGAAAAATGGATTCCGCAAGGCTCTGCTTGAAAGAAGTGCAGGCAGGCTTGTCTGCCCGGACACCCGAATTGTCCCTCGCCTTCTATAAAATGCAAGGCAGATACTACTTCCGGAGCGGGGAATACGAACAGGCGGCAAGAACCTACCGCCGCCACCTCCACCTGCGCGACAGCCTGCAAAGGTCTCTCGTGAGCGACCGGCTGGAGCGGATTACGGCGGGATACAACCAAGCACGCCTGGAGCAACAAATCCGCCTGCTGCAATTGCAACGGCTCGGATTGGCGTTGGGCATCGCCGTCATTGTGCTGTCAAGCCTGTTAATCATCCTGTCTATCAGGCGGCTGAAAAGGCGGAAAGAAGAGAAACTGGAAGAGGCAGAACAAATGATTGCTGCCCTACAAACCCTATGCAGCCAGCAAGACAAGCAACAGACAGACATAAAATCCCTGCTGGTCAAAGAATTGGAAATCTCCCGGCAACTCACGTACCTTTCCACTTTGGATGCCCCGCAACCGCAATCTTTCCTGAAAACATACGAGAACATTTTGGGACACATCCACAGCGCAGAGTGGAACTGGGAGAAATTCTACAAACTGGTAGACAGCCTGTTCGACGGCTTCCACCAAAAACTGGCAGCACACCCGGAGCTTTTCTCCGAGAAGGACGTGCAGTATCTGTGCCTGCTGCAAGGCGGATTCCGCCCGGACGAAATCGCCTTCGTCATGAAAGTAACCGCCTCTGCCGTACACAAAAGGAGCACTGCCCTGCGGAAACGGTTCGGAGTTGAAGAAAGAGGCGACGTCCTCGCCGGAGTACTGGAAGCCTTGAAAAATTGACGCCCAAAACCACCCTTTCCAATCGTTTTTGGGCGACTTCCAGTCGTTTTTCAAAACTGCACTTGCAACAGCCTGATTTTCAATATGCCAAAAATCCGACTTCCACTTTGGGAAATCCCACTTCCAGTTCGTTTCGTCAAAAGATTTCATAATTTTGGAACGGTAGACATCCTGCAGGAAAGAAATACAGTTTGCCGGTATTGAACAAATAATTAAAAAAACAACGTTATGAAGAAATTTTTCTTTTGCACATTATTGTATTTGATATTTACATCGTGTTCTCAAGAAAAAATTGCTTGAGAACATGAAAAGACTCCCAGCCCTAATACCTCAATAATAGAAAGCAGCGACGGGGCGAAGTTGAAAAAGCTAAAACCAATAGGCATTACAAACAAGAAAATCGACAAACTATTTGAAGTATATGAAAAAGAATGGCATTAAATTAAGAGTATTTGCAAGCATTTTATGCTGCTGCATTGCCTGCAAAGAAGGGAAATACACTGTAACATCTACGTATGAAAATACTTTAGAGCAAAATATTGTTATCAGTTTTTTGAATCCACCAGACTTGCTTGGCAAGGCTACCATTGAACCACATGGCAAAGGGAGCATTGATTTGACATTGTTTGAAAATGAAGCGTTATGGGGAGGCGTTACCTGCATAAAATTGGAATTTGAAGATGGGAAAAGCATTGTTTACACCACTGTTCTTCCAGAAACTGATACGCTCCATACCAATTTAATGAATTTTCAAAACTACACGGATTATGGACGCTATCATCAATTCATGCAAATCACCGAAAAGCATTACCAAGAAACCAACAAAAACGACGCAGCAAAGCAACGTCAATAATTAGAAATCTTATTGCAAGAGATTGTGAATGAAATACAAAACAGACTCATAATCTCTTGCATTTACCTCTTAATAAAAACTTCGCACTAAAAAACGAAATTAAAAAAGCAAAAGTCTATAAACGTAACAGACAAGAAAATCGATAAACTACATGAAACGAATTGGAATTAAATTAGGATTACTAATAAGCATTTTATGCTGCTTTTCCTGCAAAGAAAAACAATATGCAGTAGAATTCATCTATGAAAACACGTTGCCCCAAGAAGTAAGAATTGAGTTTTTCAACGAGTTAGACGCTTCAGGAGAACTATTGTATCATGTGCAAGTTCCAGCTTGCCAGGAAGCCTCTTTTGTCGTAAAACAATATGAAAGCGAAACCTTATTCTCACACATCTACTCGGCACGTCTAACTTTTGAAGACAAAACAAGCATTGTTTATCACGAAGTCATGCAAGACTCGCTTCGGACAAATTTGCTACATGTCTTTAATTATACAGATGATGGCAACTGTCTTAGGATGCAAATCACCGAGAAGCATTACCAAGAAGCCAGCAAAAACGAAGCAGCAAAGCAGAATTAATAATTAAAAATCTTCATGCAAGAGTCTGTGAATTGAATTGTCACTTCAGTCACAGGCTCTTCACCGCTAAAAAGGCAGAGACTAATCATAGTTCTCATGTCCGATGCACAAACCCAGCCGCCCGCCATATTTTCCGCCCAAACCCGCTTTATTATAAATACAATTACCATACTTACAATAAAAAAACAATCCGCCCTAAAGCCCCTGCTGAAAAAAGACTGGTTCACCCAGGACGGCAATGCCTACTGCGTCTACGACTACTTTTTTGCCGAATGGCTGCAGAAGGAATATTGACCTCCTGCCCCTCCAAAATTGACGCCCAAAACCACCCCTTCCAATCGTTTTTGGGCGACTTCCAGTCGTTTTTCAAAACTGCATTTGCAACACCCTGATTTTCAATATGCCAAAAATCAGACTTCCAGTCGGTAAATTTACACTTCCAGTCCCAACACAAGCAAAATCCCCTATCTTAGCGGAAAATCTTTAAAACAAAAACACATGAGAAAAAGCAGACACCTCTTAGCCGCACTGGCATGCGTGCTGGCACTCGGCACGGAAAGCATCGCCCAAGAACAAGTCAGAAAACTGGAATTTGAAGCAGGGCTGGGATACTCCCTTGCCATGACAAAAGAAGAACACTA
>CALUKF010000008.1 GCA_944321145.1 uncultured Odoribacter sp.
CTGTTATAGCTCAGGGGTAGAGCACTTCCTTGGTAAGGAAGAGGTCGTGAGTTCAAATCTCACTAACAGCTCTGAGAAATTGCTCACAATGGCGCTATCGTCTAGGGGTTAGGACGTGAGATTCTCATTCTCAAAACAGGGGTTCGATTCCCCTTAGCGCTACAAAGACACCGGAATTCGTTCCGGTTTTTTTATTTTACCACAAAAACACACAAGACATGAAACAAGGATTACTCTTCCTCTTTTTGCTGGCATCCCTTTCCCTCGCCGCACAAAACATCACAGGAACTTGGTACGGATACCCTGACTTGAAAACCAACCGCCTGCGTCTGGAAATCCAGATTTCCAACACAGATACCCGTTATACGGCATCCTTGAAAATGCCGGACATTTCCCAAGAACTCCATCCTGCCACCCGCGTTTCCGTGCAAGGCGACACGCTGCTTCTCGTTTTTCCCGAAGTTGGCGTAGCATGCGAAGGAATATGCCGTTCCGACAGCCTGGTTACGGGCATTATTCATTGGGGACAATATGCCTTTCCTTTGGAGTTGAACCGCCACCCGGTCGTATTCCATCGTCCTCAAACACCCCAGCCGCCTTTTCCCTACCGGTCAGAAGACGTGGCAATCCCTAATGAGGCAGACGGCATCACGCTTGCCGGCACATTGACCTTGCCAGACACAACCGGCAAATGCAAAGCCGTCATCATCGTCTCCGGTAGCGGCGCGCAAGACCGTAATAACACGTTCTTTGAGCACAAAACCTACCTCGTCCTTGCCGACTATCTCTCCCGTCAGGGCATTGCCGTGCTACGCATGGACGACCGAGGCGTAGGGCAATCCGAAGGCAATGCGGCAACAGCCTGCCTGCCCGATGCCATCAGCGATACCCGTGCAGCCATTGCCTACCTGAAAATGCGCCCTGAAATCCATCCCGACAGCATCGGCATCATCGGGCACAGCGAAGGCGCATTCGTAGCCTTCACCCTTGCCGCTACCGGCGAAACGCCATTTATCATCTCCCTGGCAGGAGGCGGCGTCAATGGCAGCGAATTGCTTCTCATGCAACGGGCAGCCCTGTTGAAAGCCAATGGCGCAAACGACGATTTTATCAACCTCTACAACGGTTACATGAGACAAGCACAGGACATCGTTCTCCAAACCGGCACGCCGGAGGCTTGCATGCAACGGCTGGCACAAGTACTCGCGGGCACCTCCCTCGCCGGACAGGAAGCCTCGCTTACCGCCCAACTGTTCAATCCTGCCAAAATCGAATTGATGAAATATGACCCGGCTTACGATTTCCAGCAGATTAAATGTCCCGTTCTTGCCCTGAACGGCACCAAAGACTGCCAGGTACCCATTGAAAACTTAGGAAAAATAAAAGAGGGTATCTCTGCCAATGGCAATACACACGTGACTATCATTTCCTATCCGGGTCTAAACCACATGTTCCAACCTGCCCGGACAGGACTGCCCGTAGAATATTCCGACATTGAAGAAACCATTAGTCCGCAAGTATTAAAGGACATTGCCCAATGGCTCAAAGCACTCCGCTGAACCTATCAACTTAAACTTAAAGTGGAGTGCGCTTCTCCCAAGGGAGAAGCGCACTCCACTTTAAGTTATATACCCTTATGCAACACACAATTAAACCTAATGCTCTTGCTTGGTGTAAGCTGAAAATTCGCAACCGAAACGCTCGACAAGCATATTATCCATCTCATCAGCCTTTAAAGCAAGATTGACCATATTTTCACGGATTTGCCCTTCATACTGTTCTGTAATGTCTGAAAGATGCAGGCGGTACATCAAATAAATCTGCCTCCCGTCGATAGCCATCTTGTAAGGCGAAAAATCAGTACTCAGCATATAATCCAATACACCTTCCACCTCCTTTTTAGGCAAAAGATTGACAGGCGATACCATGAAAAGATACGCCCGGTTATAGACAAAAATGCGGATTTCAGAACTTCCTTTGTGGAAACACCAGGCTTCATACCCGTCCCGCGCCAGAACCGGATTAATGCCCATTTGTTCAATGGCACTTTCACAGAACTCTGTGAGAGGCGACAAATGCCGTTCTTCAAAAATGCCCTCAGGCAATTCCTCACCACAAGAAGGGCAATACTCGTCAGGCTCGGCAATCAACTCTTCACAGCTATCACATTGTACTTGAAACCAATCCCGCTCCAAACCGTCCACAGATTCCAGCAACTTGCGCAAAGCCTCCACCCGAATGCCAAACCCCATATTGTCAGCATCATTGATTTTACTGACGGTAATTCCCACCACTTCATCCTTTTCATTGATAATCGGACCGCCTGAATTGCCGGGATTGACCGCAGCATCCGTCTGTATGTAATATTGCCCGTTTATCAGCTGTTTTGGAGCAGAAACTGTGCCTTCGGTGACCGTAAACGGCATGCCGTAAGGATAGCCTGCCACACGAATTTTGCCGCCAATCCCCAACGTATCATTGCCTGCCAACAAAAAATCAGGCAAAGCCGAAAAATCATGATCCACAGCCAACAGCGCAATGTCCAATGCCGGATTGACCAACACAACTTTCGCCAAATAAGGATTGCGCTCGCTATCGTGGATAGCAACAGCATGGAAACCTTCAACCACGTGATAATTGGTCACAAACAAATCGCACGATTTGAGATAAAAGCAACTCCCGGAACCTTCAGCATGGGTTACTTTGAAAACGAGTTTATATATATTCTGTTCCATGAAAATTCAGTTTACGGATTAATTAAACAAATTACTCATCATCTTCTGCTGCAACTCCCCGGCAAGGCGCATATATTCCTGCATATCCCCACGCGCCATGGCTTCCATCATTTTCTGCTGGAGTTCTGCAATGCCTCCATCGGCCATTTGCTTCATCATTTTTTGCTGCATGGCAGCGGCAGCAGCGGTTGCCTGCTGCATCATCTGTTGGGCAGCAGCATTGCCGACACCGAGTGCTGAAAAATCTGGAACGTCCAAATTGCCCTCCATAATGTCATCCATCGCATCATAGAGCAGTCCGGACGCTTCTTCTACAGATTTTCCTCCAGCGGCTTCTACAGCACGGGCAAGCAGTGCACGGATATTTTCCGGAAGGTCATTATAATAAAAAGTCTCATAGAATATATAAGAAAGACGCACTGCACTGCGTTCAAAATCTCCGGATTGCATGGCTGCAGCAGCCTCTTCATAAACGTCTTTTAAAATCTCCTGCACCTGTTGTAAAGCTACGCTCCGGCGGTTTGACACCAACTTGACGGCAAAATAAAAATCGGCAGCAAGATCTTCCTTGGGCTGGGCAAGAAGTTTTTTCAAATAATCCATGCCTTTTGCAACGAGTTCTTCTACAGGACGCTCTGCATCCATGTCATCAATGGCTTTCTCTAAATCATTGGCGAATTGCCCTTGCGGGGACGCAAAATAAGCAATCTGGTAAAAGACCGTATCCAATAGATTCCAAGAATAACCATAAGAACGGCTGGCGTTATAAGCCTCCAACGCTTCCAATGCGGCTTTGCCCACGGTCTGTATGCCTTCATACACCCGATCTACCGTCTCCGGCGCATAAGGCATGACTTGAGGTTCATAACAACGGGTAGCCCCAAACTTAGTGCAAAATTCATCATCATAACGATCGCCCACATAACAGATGTTCTGCAAAACACCGTACATCTTGTGTGGATGACTCTGCGCCAAAGGAGTGGCATAACGCATTTTCAATCGGTCGCCCTCTTTGTGGAACTCTGCCAATAAGAGTTTGTTGCCGTTCAAATCTGCCACCTGCCGCAACATCGCCACCCGGCCTTTCACTGGCAAATTCAAGAAATCCGCTTCAATACGGATCATATCGTCTTCTACATAGATATGCACGACTATAGAGCCGTGAGGAATATGAAACTCTGTTCCCTGTTCATTGCCATATTGAACACGGAAACCATCGTCAAGATAATCCAGCAGGCAATGGAAAGCCTCCAAATATTTTCCTTCGTCATACAAATCGACACTCCGGTCAAACACTTCTCGCCGAATAGGCTTTCGTCCTGATTCTTCCACCGGAGCGATAAAAGGTAGTGTGTTTTTCATGATACAATTATTAAAATAAACTCCCGCAAGTTACGGATTTTTACTTTTACCCCCTCCTGAAATTTTCGTTAAAAACACCAAAATCATAATTACATCACAGATACATGCAAAAAACGGGCAACCCTGACAACTGCCCGTTCCTACATTGCACGGGAGGAGAGACTCGAACTCCCGACACCTGGTTTTGGAGACCAGTGCTCTACCAACTGAGCTACACCCGTATTTTTTTGCGATTGCAAAGGAACGGATTTTTATCGAATCACGCAACAATCGCCGGATATTTTTTCAAAGATTTCTGTCCCTGCAAACAATTCCCCCGCCGACAAGGCGTTCGCCCCTGAAAAAAGCGGCAGGTTGTCCCGGAGCCACAGCCCACGCCGGTTCCGCGAGATGCACACGACAAACACCTCCCGCAAGACGCTCCACCCGCGCCGCTCCTTGGGGATTCAAACCGATACCCCTGACTTTCACAGTCAAATCCACTGCCTGCAAATCCTCTTCTGCCACCACATTCAAGCGGTCTATGCAAAACGTGTCCGTATACAACGAAGCCTTAGTGTCCACCACGACAACATTGCGGTCTACGTCAATCTCTGCCACATACAATGGCATCCCCTCCACCGCAGGGATACCCCTCCGTTGCCCCACCGTATAATCCGCCAAACCGCCATGCCTGCCAACTACCTTGCCTCCCTGCCGGGTGACAATATCCCCCGGCACATCCGGCATCCCTCCTCCTTCTCTACGGAGAAAGTCCCGGTAATCGCTTCCCCGCAAAAAGCAAACGCCCATGCTTTCCCGCCGGGCAGCCACCCGCTCATACCCTTGCCACACAGCCCACTCCTTCACCTCGCGCTTCGTATAATCCCCAAGCGGAGAAAGGGCTTTTGCCAAAATGCGCGACGGAACGCCCCAAAGAAAATAAGACTGGTCTTTTGTCCGGTCGATGCCCTGAAAAAAATAAGGCCTTCCCCCGTAATCCTCTACCCGCACATAATGCCCTGTCGCAATACGCGTAGCCCCGCAACGGACAGCTTCCTGCTCCAGCAAATCCCATTTCACCAAACTATTGCAAATGCAACACGGGGAAGGAGTCAGCCCCATCCGGTAACTCCGGACGAAATCATCCACCACCTGCCGGCGGAAAAAGTCCTGCGCAGCACATACGGTCAACGGGATAGACAAGCGCCGGCAAACCGCTTCCACCTCCTCCAAATCACTTTCCCCCCATAATTCGAGGTGAACTCCAACGACTTCATACCCCCTCTCCCGCAGCAACAAGGCGGCAACAAAACTGTCCACCCCGCCGCTCATGCCGATAACCACCCGTTCCTTTCCCATCAGGCAAAAAAGACGTATGCCACCACAATCGCGGCGATAATGCCCGCCAAATCGGCAATCAACCCGCAAGGCACGGCATAACGGGTATTCCGAATGCCCACAGAACCGAAATAAACGGCAATAATATAAAAAGTCGTATCCGTCGCCCCTTGGAACGTACAAGCCAAGCGACCGGCAAAAGAATCGGCGCCAAAAGTTGTCATCGTGTCAATCATCATGCCCCGGGCACCACTCCCGCTCAACGGCTTCATCAATGCCGTCGGGAAAGCATCCACCCACGATGCGTCAAACCCTAAGGCAAGCACCGCACGCTCAATGCCCCCCATCAACACATCCATCGCTCCGGACGCCCGAAAAACACCCACCGCAACCAAAATCGCAATCAAATAAGGAATAATCTTCACAGCAGTCGAAAACCCATCTTTCGCCCCCTCGATAAACGCATCGTAAACATTGATGCGCCGCCATGCTGCCATGCCGATAAAGGAAATGATGATGGTAAACAAAATGACATTGCTCGCCACATTGGAAGCCGTAGTCAACGCCTCGCCTTCCAGCGAAGAAAAATAGGCAATCACCCCCGCAATAAGCGCAGTCACTCCCACCAGATAAGCCAGCACCACCTTGTTGAACAGATTGATGCGCTGCCGGACAGCCACCGCAATCAAACCGACCAAAGTAGAAAAATAAGTCGCTATCAATATCGGTATAAACACATCCGTCGGGTCAGCAGCCCCCAATTGCGCACGGTACACCATGATGGAAACCGGGATGACTGTCAATCCGGATGTATTCAACACCAGAAACATAATCTGTGCATTGGACGCCTTGCTCTTATCGGGATTCACCTCCTGCATCTGCTGCATAGCCTTCAATCCCACGGGCGTAGCCGCGTTGTCCAACCCCAGCATATTGGAAGCAAAATTGAGCATCATCGAGCCATGCGCCGGGCTGTCTTTCGGCAAATCCGGAAAAAGCCGGCGGAAAAAAGGCGAAATGAGCCGCGACATGACTTGCACGGCGCCACCCCGTTCCCCGATTTTCATGATACCCATCCACAAAGTCAGCACCCCCGTCAGCCCCAACGAAATCTCAAACCCCGTTTTGGACATATCGAAAGTGGCACCCATCATCTCGCCGAAGATTGCCGTGTCCCCCATCACCACCAGCTTCCACAGGGCAACGGCAAAACCCACAACGAAAAAGGCAATCCAAATGTAATTCAACACCATAGGGCTATCCTCACAATCCTTTGTAAGCCTTCAGTGTATTCTGCAACAACGACACAATGGTCATCGGACCTACCCCACCCGGCACCGGCGTAATATAGGTACATTTCGGAGCCACATGCTCAAAATCCACGTCACCCACCAAGCGGAAACCGGACTTTGTCTTGTCCGAAGGCACACGATGGATACCCACATCCACCACAACAGCCCCCTCCTTCACCATATCTGCAGTCACAAAAAGCGGTTTGCCCAAAGCCACCACCAAAATATCCGCCTGCAGGGTGAAATCCTTAATATTCTTCGTACGGCTGTGGCACATCGTCACCGTGCAATCCCCATAATCCGCCTTGCGCGACATCAGCACCGCCATCGGCGTGCCCACAATGTTGCTGCGCCCCAACACCACGCAATGCTTCCCGCGTGTCTCAATCCCATAGCGGCGCAACAACTCCACAATGCCAGCCGGAGTCGCCGGCAAATAAGTCGGCAGCCCCGCCACCATTTTCCCTACATTGCAGGGATGGAAACCGTCCACGTCCTTGTCGGGATTTATCGCCATCAGCACCTTATTCTCAGAAATATGAGCAGGTAACGGCAACTGCACGATATAGCCGTCCACCTCCTCATCCTTGTTCAGCTTGTCGACGACTGCCAGCAATTGCTCCTCCGTCATCTCCGCGCCGTAACGCAACTCCGTGCTTTTAAAGCCCACCTCCTGACAAGCCTTCACCTTGCTGGCTACATACGTCTCGCTTGCCGGGTCGTTGCCCACTAACACAGCCACCAAATGCGGCGCCCTGCCACCCTCGGCTTTTATCCGGGAAACCTCATCCGCCAACTCCTGCTTGACTTGGGCTGCAATCTTTTTTCCGTCAATCAATTCCATAAATATTGTATATTTAAAACTATTATCGTCTCATACCGGGCATCCGGCGCATCAGCTTGTTACCGCCGGACAACATCTTCATCATCTTTTTAGACTCGTCGAATTGCTTCAACAGGCGGTTCACTTCCTGCACCGTCGTCCCGCTGCCCTTGGCAATGCGCATCCGGCGCGAACCGTTGATAATTTCAGGATGCTCACGCTCCTTCGGGGTCATGGAATAAATGATTGCCTCCACTCCCTTGAACGCATCATCGTCAATCTCCACGTCCTTCAACGCCTTCCCGACACCCGGAATCATAGATGCCAAATCCTTGATATTACCCATCTTCTTAATTTGCTGTATCTGGCTCAAGAAATCGTTGAAATTAAACTGGTTGCGGGATATCTTTTTCTGCAGTTTCTTGGCTTCCTCCGCGTCAAACTGCTCCTGCGCCTTTTCCACCAACGAAACAATATCGCCCATCCCTAAAATACGGTCTGCCATACGTTCCGGATGGAAAGCATCAAGGGCTTCCAGCTTCTCCCCCGTACCGACATACTTAATCGGCTTATTCACCACCGTGCGGATGGAAAGGGCTGCACCACCGCGCGTATCGCCATCCAACTTGGTGAGTATCACACCGTCGAAATCCAGCCGGTCGTTAAACTCCTTCGCCGTGTTCACAGCATCCTGTCCCGTCATCGCATCCACGACAAAAAGCGTCTCCGTCGGCTCTATCGCCTTCTTGATAGCCGCAATCTCGCGCATCATCTCCTCATCGACAGCCAAACGCCCCGCAGTATCGACAATCACCACGTCAAACGCATTGGCTTTTGCATACTTCACGGCATCCGTGGCAATCCGCACCGGGTCTTTCGTCGTCTCGTCGCTATACACCGGCACATTGATCTGCTGCCCCAGCACTTTCAACTGCTCAATAGCGGCAGGACGGTACACGTCGCAAGCCACCAGCAACGGGCGTTTTCCCTTCTTCGTCTGCAACAAATTGGCAAACTTTCCGGAAAAAGTGGTCTTACCTGACCCCTGCAACCCGGACATCAGGATAATGGCAGGATTCCCCTTGATATTCACCTCTACATTCCGTCCTCCCATCAACTCCGCCAACTCGTCATGCACAATCTTCACCATCATCTGCCCCGGCTTCACAGCCGTCAGCACATCCATGCCCAATGCCTTTTCCTTCACTCGGTTCGTGAAATCCTTGGCAATCTTGTAATTCACATCGGCATCCAACAGCGAGCGTCTCACCTCCTTCAGCGTCTCCGCCACATTCAGTTCCGTGATTTTGCCCTGCCCTTTTAATATCTTAAACGAACGTTCTAACCTTTCCGATAGATTCTCAAACATAATTTCTTCACATTATATAATTACTACTTTCCTATATTTTTCAACACCACAAAAGTCTTGTCGATAAGTGCATTATCCACAACAACCGTAAACTCGTTGGTCGAGGAGATAACCTCCGTCAAGTTAATTCCTTCCCATGCCAACTCCTTCATGATGGTATAATAAAATCCCGCCTGCAAGCTGTTTCCCTTCGGCAATTTCAGCGTCACGGAAGACAAACCCCGCTGCTCGAACAGGCAAGTCTCCTCCCGGAAATAATCCTGCACCAATTCCGAAACGCTGTCGCTAATCACCAAGTTAGTCTCAAACACCCCCTGCACCATCGTATAAAACACCTCGTCGCTCTTCACCAAATGCTTCAGCACCTCAATGTGGCAATCCAACAGCGTCGGGGAATTCTTAAACGTATAATCACACAAATTGCTCCGCAAAATGATATCCCCCATATTGCCCAGCAACTTATTCAACTGCACTTGGTCTCTCACCTGCAAATAAGGAGCCAACCGGTTCAAAGCCATAATAATAGCTCCCGTATTCACCTCCCGCTGCAACGCCTTCTCCACTGCCGGCTGCAACTGCCGCGCCAAAGAAGACACATTGATAATCCCCGCCGCCAAAGACTCCGACAAATAAGGACGGTGCTTGACTATACTCTCTACGACATGCGAAATACTAACCATAATGCCTACAAATTTTACCGCGCAAAGATAACAAATTTCCCCCTCATTCACCCCCTCGCTGCCGTACGACTTCAAACATCATCACGGCTGCTGCTGCAGACACATTCAACGACTCGATTTCCCCCTGCTGCGGGATACGCACCCGGTCGGTCACCACCGCCAGCAAGCCCTCGTCAATCCCCTTGTCCTCCGAACCCAACACAATCGCCACCGGCACCCGCATATCCGCCGCCGTATATACCTTCTCCGCCTTCTCCGTAGCGGCATACACCCGTATGCCCCGCCGGAACTTCAACTCCCTCACCACTCGTTTCAAGTTCAACGCCCGGCATACCGGCACCCGGTACAACGCCCCGGCGGAAGTCTTCAACGCATCCGACGAAATCTTTGCCGAATTCTTATTGGGAATCACCACGGCATCCACCCCCGCACACTCCGCGCTCCGCACAATGCCGCCAAAATTGCGCACATCCGTTATCCGGTCTAAAATCAACACGAAAGGCACCCGTCCCCGCGCCTCCACCTCATCCAACACCTCGTCCAACTCCCGGTAAGGCACCGGTGCCACTTCCGCCAACACCCCTTGGTGGTTCCTGTCCGCAAAAGCCTTAAACGCCTCCTCCGGCACATACTGGAAAGGGATTCCCCGCTCCCGCACCAGCGTAAACAACTGCTGGAATAACTCCCCACGGTTCCCCTGCCTGAACATCACCTTGTCTATCTCTTTCTCCTGCTGGATGGCTTCCATCACAGCCCGAATCCCGAATATACATTCCTGCTTATACTTTGCCATACTTCATTCTAAATTAGCCTGAATCAAACGCTGCCCGCAAAGATACGAAAAATTAAACAACAGCAAGAAAAATCTAACAGATTTCTTTCCTTTGCCTTCCCCCTCATTCCGCAACCTTCCAATCCTCAATCGTGTTAGTTTCAAAAGAAAACAAAGCGTTATCACTCATTAAAATCTCCGCATACGAAAAAAAGAGTGCGGCACCGGAAAACCGGCACCGCACGTCAGGAACACAACAATCTATGATAACAACAAAATAAAGCTATTCAAGAAGAGGAATAGACGGCTGTTTAAAAACAACAGCTTCAGCATTCGGTTTAAGGGTCATAGTGGCTTTAAAAGTCACAGATGGAGGCACAACAGCTAAGAGGGCATTTACTAAATCGTTATTTACAGTCAAACTAAGTTTACCATCAATAGAAAACTGTGCCGACAATTCACTTTCCTTCATAGAAGCTCTAAAATCCAAATCCTGTGTTTCTACACTCATTTCAGTAATAGCCAACGTATCCAATGCCTCCGGATCGGCCAAACTACCTATCAATTCCTCTACAGCACTGCGCCATTCTTCCGGCAATTCCGTATACGGTATGGGAAGTTCCAATTTTGTTTCCAAAACATCTGCCACTTCATCCGTAACAAGAACGGAACCATTTCTCACCGTTGCTCGCATAGCCGGAAAGACTTGCCACATTTCTGTTAAAGTAGAGCTTCTAATTTCAATTTCATCTGACGCTTCAGGGAGTTGTGTAATGGAAAAAGATACATTTTGAGGCAATTCTTCAAAAAAAGCATTTACAGGCAACTCTACAGTGCCATTCACCATAGTCTGCATGACAAAATCAGAAGCCTGCCATTCCCCAATCCATCCCTGCGTATAGTCAATCAATTCCAATGTCGTAACAGCCGGTCCCTCTACCCATTCGCTGTAGCGTTCTCCTTCTTTGGCACGCACTTTCCACGTATACGTCGTTTCAGGAGTCAAGTTTTCAATTCCGTAAGAAATACTTTGCGTAGCAGGCAACACTTCACCATTCCATTCTACCTCATATTCCGAATTTTCGCCATCCCATGCCAAAACCGCTGATACATCCAACTGACTTTCAATTCTCAAGTTAGAAGGGGTAACCACCTGTTTCAATTCTTCCCCGGCGTCATCTTTTCCTCCGTCATCTGTGCCGTTGTCATTGCAGGCTGCCACGAAGGCAGCCAGCAATGCGGTCAAAGTCAAAAATATAATGTGCTTTTTCATAACATTCTGTTTTAATATTTCCAATTATCAAATCCATAACCTTCCTGTTGGTCGACAATTTTCCAGAAAGAAGTTCTTCCTGACTCTAATGCTTCCAACAATTCTTCCAGAATCGGATCAGGAATATCACCTGACAAGCGATTACCATTCAAGTTACATTCATTACCAAAGGAAGAAGTGAAATTCTTAGAACTACCTCCATAGAAATTCTCAGGGATAGAACCGCTCAAGTTATTGTTCTCCAAATTCAATTTTTTCAATGACAAACTACCCAAAGCTGTTGCAGGCAATTCACCATTCAATTTATTATTTTGCAAATACAATTCTTGCAACGTAGCCGAAACATTAATAATCTCACCCGGAATAGTACCGGACAATTGATTATTCGACAAGTTCAAAACCTTGAGAGCAGGCATATTAAATAGGAACGAAGATACCAACCCTTCCAATTGATTATTGGACAAATTTAATGTCTGCAATGCCAACATAGAAGCACCCATTTCATACGGAATTGCAGTCAATCGATTATTGCTCATATTCAAACTTGTCAATGCTGACAAATTACCAAAAGTAGATGGTATTTCACCTGCAATCTTATTATTACTCAAATTCATTGTTTTTAAAACTGTCAAATTACCTATTTCAGTAGGCAAAGCAGTCAATTCATTATCAATAATCGTTAATGCAGTTAAAGCTGATAAATTGCCTATTTCAGCAGGAAGATTTGTCAATGTACTACGTTCAATAGTTAAAGTATTCAGAGTTGATAAATTACCAATTTCAGCAGGCAAAGCAGTCAAATTCGTCGTGTCAATAGTTAACGTCTTCAAATTAGATAGATTGCCAATCCCCGATGTCAATTCACCCTCCAAACCACCAATAAGAGTCAATGTCTCTAAATTCGTCAATTGCCCTATTTCTTGCGGTAAAGAAGTAAACTTGGAGATTTTATCATCTACTCCGATACTTAAAGTTTTCAAATTACGTAATTTGCCAAATACCGCCGGAAATTCTCCTGTATGCTCACAAGCAATAACTAATGAATTCAGATTGGTTAATTCACTAATAAAATCAAGCGGATCTGCAGAAGCCATTTGCAATTCCAAAGTTTCTAGATTTTCTAACTGCCATAACTCCTCCGGAATAGAAGTAAAACCACCTATCAATACCAATTTCTTCAGATTTTTCAAACGACCTAACTCTGCCGGAATCGCACCAACTACACCAGAAGCCTCTATTTCCAAAGTTTCCAAATACTCAAGATCCCCAATACAAGCAGGAAGTTCACCTTTCATTCCTCTAAAAAACATACCATTAAGGTTCAATGCAGTTATTTTATTATCAGCATTTGCATCAACTCCATTATATGAATTCAGATCATCCTTATTGTCAAAATCCCAACTCGTTGGTATAACAGCCAGATCTTCCATTCCTAAAGCATCGTACATTGCTCGCAATACATCTTTATCATCCATCCGCTCCCGTCCAGCTTGATTGATTGACAATTTATTTTCAATAGAGTTATTTTCTCCATCTCTGATAATGATTGTTGCAAAGCGTGGCAATTCTCCTTCCGGATTCGGATCGACCTCAAATACCAAGGAATGGTTCTCCATTGCCTTAGAATTTGGAGAATCAACCAATCTTACCCACTCCAATCGTTCAGACATTTCTACCTTATATCCTACATTTGTCTGAACATTGAAAATCGCTTGTCCGCCAGATTGTGGAACCTCTGCTGTAAGAGGCGTTACAATCACGGTAGGTTCTGGAGCCTGTATCACGGTAAAGATTTGTTGCAAATCAGAATTTTTATCCTTGATAGTAACAATACCTCGACGTTCTGCATTGCTTTCAACCTTCCATTCATCTATCTTTAAACATAACACATCCTCCCGATCATTATCTATCACATGCAACCAGTCCTTTGCTGCCTCTTCCACTATTACATCATATTGAATGTTTGTCCGCAATTCCACCTCAATATCCAAACCTTGCAATGGAACTCGACGTTCTGTAGACAACAGCACTAATTGGTCTTTCTGGCTCTGGAACACTTTTACAGTATCCGGAATAAATTTAGACTCATCCTCAACAATCACATACCCCAAACGTCCTTCCGGATTCTCATTAGCAGCAATGGTAAACACTAACTCCGTATTTTCCATCGCCTTACTAGACACTGACTCTTTCTGCATAATCCATTCTGCCGACTCCTCCGGAATAGTTACAACATATTGGATATTAGACTGTATCGATACTCGCATCTCTCCCCCTTCTTGCCCAAACACTTCCTTGTCAGCAGAAGCAATGACAGCATCTTTTTGCTTTTGCGTCACATTAAGCAACGTCTTCTGGTCACCAACCGCTAAAGTCAACAACACATTGCGGTCATCGTAATCAGTATTTTCCGTCAAGGTAAAATGCACCCGGGTAGAACCTTCCCCACCGCTTTCCGGCGAGAAAGTACACCAATCCGTTGCTCCGGTCAACGTCCAAGGCGTATTGCTGTTGATAAAAACATCCGCAGCAGTTCCCCCTTCCGAACCAATAACAAACTCTTGTTCCGTCACGTCGTACACCACGCCCGCAACAAATTCTGTCTCGTCATCTTCGCATGCCGTCACCAACAGCCAAGCGAAAAGCATATAGAATAATCGTACCTTTTTCATAAGATTCTATTTTTTCGTTTCTTAATTGTTTTCATCCAACGGAGTAAAGAGGCACCATGCCAAATTATCCTCGTTCTGCACCATATAAAATTGTTCACCCACAGGAATAATGGTAAAAGGAGAATCGCAGAAGAAATTACTCATAGGACCGCCCCCCATTGCTGGATCTAAAGCATATTGAAATCCAAACCATCTTTGAGTATCATAACTCGGAGCCACCGGAATAATCGTACGTCCTAAAAATTCAAACGAAACTTGATCGCTTTCAACTCCTTCACCAGGATGATCTGTAAACAATTTTGCCAATGTTGTCATAATACTTTCCTCCGTCTCACGCAAATAAACTTGTCCGGCACATTCTCCTTGCAAATCCCAATAGAAACGGAATTCTTGAATTCCATGTCCGTCCGGAATCAAACAATACCTTCCTCCAACCAAAACAGGAGCCCCACCTTCCACAAAACTAAAGGCATCCCATTTCTTTGCCAAATTAACCGCATCGGGGAAATGCAAGAGGCAACGCTCCGTATTGGACTGCGACCGGAAAAAGTGACCGGTTACGCCCTCGTCCACAATCCGGTAAGAATAAGTCTCCCGGTCAAAAGCCACTTCCGAGAAAGTCTGCCCGCCAAAAGTCACCGGTTCTTGGAAAGCAATCCCGTTTACCGAAGAATGCACCGGCAGGCGTTCAGCCACCGTCTCCCCGTCCTTGGCATAAGTCAGGTAAGCCATCCGCAATTTCGGGCTATAGTAGAAAAACGCCGTGTCGTTGCCCATCGTCAAATAATTGTAGAACGGCTGATTCGGGTCAATGTAGAACTGCCCGATAGCATCCCGCCATTTCGGCATGTTCTCCCAATCCTCGGCAGTCGCCTTGACCAAATTTGCCGACCATTTGTTTTTCTTGCCCAACAGGCTGATGCAGTCGTCCTCCACGCCCACAATCAGGAACTCGTATTCACCGCCGAATCCCAATCCTGCCCTGCCACCGGCAGCTTCCGGGGCGGGGTCTGCCAAGAGATGCAGAAGGCTGTAGGTGCTGAAATTCAAGACCGGTCCCAAGGAAGCGTTATAACTATAGGAACTATAAGTCGTATCACCCGCTTCATCGAAGTCGGAAATCATCTTTACCCGCTTCCCTTCCTCGAATTTCATCAGGAAAGTATATGCCCCATACTGGGAAGTGTCGGGATTATAAATAAGTTTCCAACCGTATTCCGATGCCAAAAGGGTGGCATCGCATTCGTCAATAAATTGGTTCAAACGGTGGGTGGAAATGTCCTCGAAAACATAATCGTTATCAACAGAACAAGCGTATACCAGCAACGTCCACCCCATGATCATCAATAATACTCTTTTCATAATCTACGTCGTTTTAATTGTCCGAACTTTCACCCGCTGCCTCTTCTTCCGCAGCTTCTTGTTTCACCTTTTCGATGGCTGTCAATACTTCTGCCCGCAAAGCATCCATGTCCACTCCCCACACGCTTTGCATGTAATTCAACAGCAAAGTCTCTTTTTCTTGTATCTTTTCGCCGCCTGCCAGCATATAAGAATCCCATTGCTGCTCGGTGGAATGCACATAATAAGAGAACATTTCAGCAAAGTCCTCGTCGGCATCCGCCATCGCATAGTTGGAAATACACCCGGACTGGAACCAACCGGAGGAAACCGTTGCCCAGTTGGAGGTATAAACGTCTGCCGTCACCAAGCCGAAAGATTCCGGATATTCCACTGTCTGGTGCAGGATGTGGCTGAACTCGTGGTGGAAGTTGTGTACATATTGCAATACCATATTGTCGCTTTTCGGGTCATCGTAATTCAGGTTGTACATGGTAATCTTGTTACCGCCAGCAGCTTCCCCCAACAAATACGTACCATCCTCATTGTACCCGGCACTGCCAATCAACATGACCTGTTTCGGGCAAAGGGTCGCAAAGAAATCGTCCCCGGCAACCTTCAGGTAAGGATCAACCCACACGGTCTTAATCACTTCCAGGAAAGGTCGCACCTTGTCCTCCTCGGGAGGCACCAGGTTATAATCCTGATTGGACTCGAAATCTTCCCATTGGTACAAGATTTCAATGTTATAAGGCTTTGTGAAATTATCCATAATCCATTGGTCTAATTCCGACAATTCCTCCTCTTCCACTTCTAAAATGGACGGATGGAAATCCTCATCCGAGCATGCGGCAAAAAGCACCGCCAAACTCCATATCAATAACCATTTCTTCATATCTCTATCGTTTAAGTCAGTTTATCGTTCATTGGGTACTACGCCCACTTTCTGGGCTTCTTGCGGAATCTGCAGGGCACGGCGCTTGTCGTAACGGTCAAGCTCAATGTCGCGGCGTTCCCAGTGGATGTTGTGTGTAACCGGCAAATGGAAACGCTTGATATCAAACCAGCGCATGCCTTCCTGTAAGAATTCCATCCGGCGGATTTGACTGACGCATTTCATTAGTGCCATCTTACGCTCGTCAGCTTCCAATTCTGCCTTATAATGCGGTTCCAAATCAAGTACAGATGCCCCATCCCCACTTTCACTATAATATGCCACTACTTCATCCAACGTCATCGGTACATACGAACCCATGGTCAAATTCACACGTTTGGAAACAAACGCATTTAAATCTTGCAAAGCGTGAACAAAATCACCTTTCATCGTGTAAGCCTCTACCCGGTTCAGAGCAACATCTTCCACCGTAAACATCGGCACGTTCAGCCAAGTCATACCCCGGTTGGAAGTCATGCTTTCGTTTTTAAAATAACCGTAAGATTTGATCATGCTCACTTCTGCAGAGCTACCGTCAGAACCTATGTTTTTGTACACCCACGGACCGCGAATCCCATTGGTCAAAGGCACTATTTCACGGAAAAGCGTCGGGGACAAATTGTAAATACTGTTCCGCGGCGGGCAAGTAGCATAAATGTCGTTCCAATAAGTTTCTATTGTCACGGACAACAAAATAGCCGGTTCAGAAGGCAACGTATATTGCAACGCATATTCCAAAGGATCTAAGCTATTTTGTCCCAACAAATCCCTCATCTCAGCCGTAAAGTCCTCCGGGATTGCCTTGTTGGCATGCTCCAACACCTTGTCCCAATCCGTTCCTTTATAAGTATAGAAACGGGCAGCAAAGGCATGGGCAGCACGGGAAGTAAAGTGGTACTTCGGCTGGTCATACATCGTCTCGTCGATCAACGCGATGCCGCGGCGGATATCCTCCTCGATAAAATCATAACATTCCTGAACGGTGTTACGGGTATAGTATTTCACAGCCACCGTCTCCGGCTCTTTCACGTAGGGAACCCCCAATGCCGTTTCTGCCGTGGCAGGGTCGTAATGTTCTGCCCACAGGTTCACCAACAGGAAGTGCCCCAAAGCGCGGCACAACAAAGCTTCGCCTTTCAGTGCCCTCAGTTCCGGAGTCTCCGGCTGGGATTCAATCACCTTCAAAGCGTGGTTGGCAACTGAAATGCCTTCATACCACCCCGTCCATACGGCAAAAGGAGAATCGAAATCATCGTCCGTACCGTCTTCCCAATAATACATTTCCTCATCGGTAATTGCCGTGGCGCAAGTGGAGCCTTTCCCCATGTCCGTCACGTTGTCGCTCATCATCTCGCAAATCAGATGGTAAGCAGCCTGCGGATAGGCGTTGACCAGCAACTCGCGGACATCGTCGGAAGTCTCCACCTTGGCACGCGCATCTGGCTCTTCGTCCAGAAAATTGTTACAACCGATAAACATCGATCCAATTGTTATGAATAATAAAACTGCTTTTTTCATATTCGTAGTTTTTAATAAATCCGACATATTAGAAACCGAATTTCAGCGTACAGGTAAACTGCCTTGGCACGGGCAAAGCTACACCGCCCGACCGCACGAATTCGGGGTCTTGTCCTTTCAGCTTCTTATCCGAATAGAGCAACGCCACGTTGGACACTGCCACACGCAAGGAAGCACTGCTAAATCCGATGTTCTTCAACCATTTTGAAGGCACGGTGTAGGTCACGTAAATATCCTTCAAGCGGATAAAGTCACCCTTTGCCACCCGTACGTCCGAATAGTTGTAAGCATTGAACGCCCGATCCAAGTAGGGATAGGTCTGCACATCCCGCACCGTGGCAATTGCCGGCACGTTGGTCACCTTCTCGTCTCCCGGCAACATCCAACGGTCTGCAAATTCCCGTGCCATACCAATCAAGTCAGAGTAACGGGAACTGAAAGCGGAATAAAGACGCAACTTGCTGCCAAACTGGTAAGTGAAGAAGATACCTGCCTTGAAATTGCGGAAACGGAACGTGTTATCGAAACCGCCGATGTATTTCGGGTCTACCGGTCCTTCGTATTTCAAGAAGTCCGTTTTGTCTACTTCCGAGAAGTTCACCTCGCCAACGGTCACTTCGCCGTTCTCATTAATGGACTGAGGCATACCCTCGCTGTTCAAACCTGCAAACGGAATGGAGTACAAACCACGCACCGGACGTCCTTCACGCGGATAACCCTCCACCGGCAACAAGTCAATCACACGCGGGTTGGTGTAAAGGTCGGTGATTTTATTCTCGTTGTAAGAGAAAGTCATGTTGGTCTCCCACTTGAAATTCTTGCGTTGGATATTCTTGGTGTTCAACGTAAATTCTACACCGTGGGACTTCATGTCTGCATAGTTGGCATATTTAAAGGTCTTACCGCCGATACCTGCGGAACGCATCTGCCCAATCAGGTCGAAACCGTTGCGCTTATAACCGTCGATGGTCAAACTGAAGCGGTTGTCCCACAAACCCAAATCCACACCGATGTTCAACTCATATTGCTTTTCCCAAGTGATGTCAGAGTTTTCCAACTCATCGATGTAGATACCGTTCTCGCGGTATTCCGTCGGACGGAACATCACATCGTTCCGATAGACTACGGCAGCATTGGTTGCCGGTCCCATATTGGCAGTCAATCCGTAAGTGGCACGCAAGTTCAACAAGGAAACCACCTTGCTTTCCTCCATAAACCACTCTTTGTAGATATGCCAAGCACCGCTGATGTTCCACGTAGGCAACCAACGGGAAGTCTTGGACTTGCCCAACTTATTGGAACCGTCATAACGTCCCGTCAGGTTCAAGGTATAACGTTCGTCAAAAGAATAACCCATGGAAGCAAAGAATGCTGAAAAACGGTCGGTGTAGTCATCCAAAGAGAAATAAGACTGCCCGCGTTCCACTGCCTTCTTCATCACCAAATAGTCACTGAACGGGATATTGCCACGGTCGTACTGCATACCATAACCGTAATTCTCGGATGCCACACGCTGGGTGCTCTTCACTTCCATACCCACCAAGGCATTCACGTTGTGGAAATCGTTGAACACGTTGTTGTAATTCGCCATACCACGGAAGTAATAGTTCAACAATTGGTTGTCCGTCCGGATATAGAAACCGCCCTTCGGCAATACCACTACCGGCACACCCGTCAGGTTGTCCGGGTCGCGGTACAAATTGGAGTTGTTCTCACGTACCATGGCATTGTAGTCTGCCCGGTAGGATTCCGACATATTGGAATTTTCGCTCACTTGGTGTTCTTGGCTGCTCTTTACATAGCGGACAGAACCCAAAGCGTTGATTTCCAAACCGCGCACCGGCTTGATGACAAACTCTGCCTGGAAACGGGAATCCAACACCTCCACATCAATCTTGTTGTTGTTCAACTCATTGAGAATACTGAAGGGAGCATAGTTCATGGTGTAGTATTCATAAGCGCCATTGTCATCATACGGGCGCAACACACGGCTCGTATTCAACGCGTAGCTGAACGGGTTGATATCAAAGCTACGGGAAATGGTACCCTTCTCCGCATCAATTTCCTGATTCAAAGTACCCGGAGCCACTTGCTGGCGCATGGAAGCGTTCATCAACAAATTCAAGGTAATCCCTTTCGTAATATCAATACCTGCGTTCACATTTGCCGTGAAACGCTTTACATCGTCGGTACGTGACCAACCCGGATCACGGAAAAAGCTCAAAGAAGCATAGAAACGGGAACGCTCCGTACCCATGGAGATACTCAATGAATGGCTATGCTGCACACTCGGACGGAACAACGTCTTGAACCAGTCCGTATTGATGAATTCATATTTGGACAAGTACTTCATTTTTGCTGCTTCCGTATTCTGCAACTCAAATTCCCCATTGCCATAATAATTATTCAACGCATCATACATTTTGCGGTACACACCGCCATTGGAACCGTTCATCAAATCAGAATAGTTCAACCAACCTTTTTCCTCCAAGTCCAAATAAACCGCCAGCTGTTGTTGAGAGTTCATCACATTGTATTCCCGATAAGTCGGCACCTGGCGAATGGCATACTCGCCCGAATAGCTCAAGCTCATACGTCCTTGCTTACCCTTTTTCGTTGTAATCACAATCACGCCGTTCATGGCGCGCGCACCGTAAAGGGCAGTTGCCGAAGCATCCTTCAAAATCTGGCAACTCTCGATGTCATCGCCGTTCAAACCGGCTACAGCCGAACTGATCAACGTCTGCGCATCACCGGAAGACAACTCATCGGCACTGATTTCCACCACATCTTCCAACACGATGCCATCCACCACCCACAAGGGCTTCTGATCACCGAAAATAGAAGAAGAACCACGGATTCTCAATTTCGGAGCGGCGCCAAACGTACCGGATACGTTCTGAATCTGCACGCCGGCAGCCTTTCCCTGCAACATACGGGCAATGTCGTTTGCACCGTCGGATTCCAACTCATCGGCTTTCACCACAGAAGCTGCACCGGTAAACAGTTTGCGGTCAATCTTCTGGTAACCGGTCACCACCACCTCGTCAATGGACAAGGACTCTTCTTTCATCACCACGTGGCTCAAATCCGCATCGGCATCCATCTCCAGCACCCGGTAACCCACGAACGAGAAAATCAATTCATATTTCGACTTGTCCGGAACAGGAAGGGAAAACTTGCCATCCACGTCCGTAGCCGTACCGACTTGCGTCCCCTTGATGCGGACGGTTACACCCGGCATCGGCTGCCCGTTCTCGTCGAACACCTGCCCTGTCACCGTTTCGCTCGTCTGGGCGACAGGCATTTTCCCGTTTCCCGCCATGACCGGCGCAGGGTTCGGGCACCCTGATATCAGCAATAATGTCAATACGACAAGTTTGAATATATATCCTTTCATAACCGTGTCATTTAATTTTTAGATAATATCATCCAACGTCTGGAATCTGCGATACTGACAAAATAAAACTCGTCATTCCCAGCAGGTACCACCGTAAAGCCTTGCTCATCAAGGAGGAATTCAGTGAACGTATCATAAGTTTCCCATCCCTTTACTCTTTCCATGAAAGTAGAATCCGTCCAATGCGTTCTTCCGTTCAATTCAAAACGCACCTGATCACCTTCCTCACGCAAGGACTCGTAATTAATACCGTCCAAATAATAGAACTCACCATCATTCAGCAATTGAGTGGTGCCGAACCATGAAAACCAGGCTCCGTCCGTTATATCTGCCAGAGGGGAATGCCAGGCTATCTTAAATTGTTTTAACCCCCCAATTACTGCAAGCGGATAACCACTTTTCAGGTCGGCGCTCATATCGCTCATTGCTCCAAAAATGTTCATAATCTCCACCAACATATTTGCACTAAGTTGGAAACTCCCAATCAATGGCAAGCCTGCTGCATTTGATGTCGTACTCAAATCCGTAAACGAATTGTAAAATGGGATAGGAGGATCATCCACGTATTTCAAATTTCCAATTACTCCAGGTGTATTCACCACAAACGCCTCTTTTGACTCGTCATATTTCAATCCGTCTACTACAACACCATTAATCTTCAACGCCGGTGAAAACCCTATACCTTCCCGCGTGCCGTAAACTGCAGTTAAAAATGTTTCTGTTGTCTTAGTCGCATCGTCTGCCCAAGTCACGCTCGCAGCCCGGGTCGAAGAATCATACACCAGATTTACTGCCGTTGCATTCATTGTCAGACTCCGGAAGAAAGGAGCATTCGAAGCAGGCTCCAGTTTCGCCAAATTCTCTTTTGCTGCCGGAATTAAATCCACCCAATCCTCTGCCGTTGCCGGATAGAACACAGCCTTGTAACCGTGTTTCTTGCCGGTAAAAACAATAGAGTCTTGGATTACTTCCTGTATCACAAACTCAAATTCGCCCTCCATGCCTTCGCCCAACGGCTCGTTTGCCGGATTTGCCAAATCATGCAGGCAAGAATACGTGTCAAAACTCAACACTGCGCCCTGCGAAGCGTTCAGGCTATAAGTTGTATTGCTCTCTTCCTCTGCAAAGTCAGTCAACATTTTCACCTGCCCGTTTTCCCCAAATTTCATCAACACGTTGAAACCGCCATGCTTCGTCGGGTTCGGCACATACACCATCTTCCAGCCGTCCGCCTTCGATCTCAGCATCTCATCGCAGTCATCCTGCAACTGCTGCACTCTCATGGTTGAGGACTCGTCAAACACCATGTCATCATCATTATTACAAGCCATCAACCCCATAAAAAGCATCAATAATAAACTTATCTTTTTCATAACTATCATAGTTTAGTAGTTACCTTTCCTTATTTCTACCAGAGCCTGGTTAACCAAATCACGCAACTCGTCCAAAGACATGTCCCAACTTTCTTCCATGTAGGTACGTACCAGCTCCAATTTCTTCTCAATCGCTGCCTTGCCGGTCTCATCTGAAATCCCGTCCAACAAGGCGTTCCATTCTTCCGGCGTATCGGTCACGTATTCTGCTACCATTTCCGCAAAATCCTCTCCCGGTTCTGCCATCGCGTATGGGGTCACAAAACCTGCGGCATTCGCCACTTTATCGGAATTGTTCGTCCACGTCGCCGTATAAGAAGAAGGTGTCACCTGCTCGAAAGCAATGTTGTACTCTTTCTTCTGGTTCAAAATATGGCAGAACTCATGGTGGAGCACCCGGATAGACTTCTTCACATTGTCAGAATCACTCGGATTAAACTCATCCAAATTATACAGCACAATCTTCTTACCACCCTCTGCCGTACCCTGCGTCACCGTACCGTCTGTATTGTAAGAGTTACTGCCCAACAGAAGCAATTGCTTCGGGAAAATCGGATTCATTACATCCTTGCCGCACAAGGTAATGTAAGTATCCAGCCACGCTTTCTTCACCACCCGCAGGAAAGGTACTACCGTATCCGCACGCGGCGGGGTCAGGTTTTTATCTGATTCTGCCTCAATATCTTGCCACTTGTAAATCACATCAATATTATGAAGACCAATATAGTTCTCCCGAATCCATTTGTCCACATCGCTCAAATAAGGTGTTGAGGTATCATAAATGGAAGGACCGAAATCCACGTCCTCCGAGCAACTACTCAAGTAGACCATTGCCAACACCGGCAATACCAATATTAATAAAAATCGTTTCATAATTTCTCCTTTTTAATTATCTGGGATTAGGTTCCATACCATAACTCAAAGCGCTCTGCGGAATCTGCAACGCCCGGCGGGCATCATCGGCAGTCAGCACCATCTTCTCTACCGAACCATAAATGTTATGGGTTACCGGAATATGGAAACGCTTGACATCAAACCAACGCATGCCTTCTTGGCAGAACCCTTTCCGCCGCAAATCGGTGATGCACTTCAGCATATTCATCTGGTCGCTATCCAGTTCGTCCTTATAATAAGGAGCCAAATCCGGATAAAGGTCTGCATTGTTCGCACTGCCATAATAGTCATTCACCTTTGCCAAGGTCAGGGTATGCGAGCCCGCACTGTAATTCTTGATGCGTTTACTCAAAAACGTATTCAAATCTGCCAACGCAGCGTCATAATTCTTCTGCATCACGTATGCCTCTGCCCGGTTAAAAGCAGTCTCCTCCACGGTCAAAGCCGCACACAACAAATAAGGCACACCAGCGCTTGCACCCGGATACTCATACTTGAAGTTCTCGTACAGCTTGTTCAAATGGTAGTGCGGCGAAGAACCGTAACGGGCATATTCCCAAGAACCGCCAACAGGGCTGTTGTCGTACAACTCGTTCATGATGTCAAGGGACAAACCATAACGCCCAAGACCGGCACAACGGTAGTAAATGGAAGAACCGTTGATAAGCAACAGGATAGCCGGCTCGTCCGACGAAGTGTATTCCTGTGAATACTCGGTCGTATTGGAAGAAATCGGCGTATAGTTTTTAGCATAGTCTCGCAATTGAGATTCAAAACCGGTTCCCTGACCCAATACTTCGGTCGTATGCATAACCACTGAATCCCAAGCATTCCCCCGCCACGTATAATAACGGGCAGCAAAAGCATGGGCGGCAGCCCGGTTGAAATGGTATTTTGCCACATCGTAAGCATTGTCCCGAATCAGGGGCAACCCTGCTTGCAAATCATCCTCTATCTTCTTATATACGTCTGCCACCGTCTCGCGCTCGTAAATCACCAACGCTTCCCGTTCCGGCTCCGTCACGTAGGGCACACCCAACGCCGTTTCCGCCGTTGCGGGATCATAATGTTCCGCCCAGAAGTTCACCAGCATGAAATGGGCGTATGCACGTGCCACCAGAGCCTCGCCCTTGTAAGCCTCGTAATCTTCCTGGTTCGGCATTTGCTCAATGGCATACAAAGCGTGATTGGCTGCCGCAATTGCCTGATAGCAGCTGTACCAATAATAATCGGGCGTATCCTGCGTTTCCTCGGACACCACTTCCCAATAATAAGCCTCTTCCTGGCGGCGCGGGTAGATTGAATACAACCAGGAACCCTTGTCCGCAGTATTGTCGCTCATAAACTCCGCGAACATCATATAATGTCCTTCCGGATAAGCAGAAACCAACAACTCCTTTACCTTGTCCGGGCTGTCAATCACCGTGCGGTCGTCCGGTTCTGTGCCCAAAAAAGACTCACATCCCGCAAAGAACGGCAAACATCCTATGAATAACAGTAAATATCGTTTCATACTTCTTTCTATTTTCTAATTAAAAACCAAATTTCAATGCGAACGTAAATTGCTTCGGCACAGGCAAGGACACACCGCCTGAACGTGCAAATTCCGGGTCTTCTCCTTTCAGCTTCTTGTCTGAATAAAGCATGCCTACGTTAGAAGCAGCCAGACGCAAGCTCACATTCGTCAGCTTCAACGGTTTCAACCATTTCTGCGGCAGGTCGTAGCTCAACGAAATCTCCTTCAGGCGGATGAAGTCGCCTTTTGCCACCCGTTCCGTAGAGTAGTTGTAAGCGCTGTATGCCGTGTTCAGGTTCGGATCCTGCTCATACTGGCGGGTAGAAATAAACGCCGGCACCTTTGTCCTCTTCTCATCACCGGGCACCATCCAGCGGTCTGCAAATTCCTTCGGCATAGACTCGTTGTCATAGTAACGGTAACGGAAATAAGGATACAACCAAATCTTGCTCCCGAACTGGTAAGTCAGGAACACAGACAATTTCAGCGGACCATATTTAAAGGTATTGTCAAAACCGCCCGTATATTTCGGGTCTGCAGTACCCATATATTTCAGGAAGTCCACCTTCGTACGCTCCTGGAAATTGATGTCGGAGGTTGTAATCTCATTATCCTGGTTCAGGTAAGTAGGCAAACCTTCGCCGGTCAAGCCCATGAAAGGAATGGCATAAATACCGCGCACAGCCTCGCCCTCTTTCGGATAACCGGTGCTGGACACCAAATCCATTACGCCCGCCTCCGACCGCAAATTGGTAATCTCGTTCTGGTTGAAAGAGAAAGTCAGGTTGGAAGTCCAGTCAAACTTGCCGGCTTGCACGTTCTTCGTATTCAACGTAAACTCCACGCCGTTGGACTTCATGTCTGCGTAGTTGGCATACTTCAACGGCTCGCCGCCGATACCCATCGTCCGCAAAACGCCAATCAAGTCGAAACACTTTCTCCAATACACATCCGCGCTCAAGCTGATGCGGTTATTGAATACGCCCAAGTCCATACCCACGTTGAACTCGTATTGCTTTTCCCAAGTCAAATCGGAGTTTTCCAGGGACGAAATGATAATCTGGTTCTCCCGCTCGGCTGTAGTCGGACGGAAAGTCACCTGATTCTCAAACACCGCCTTTGCATTCGTGGCAGGACCCATACTGGCGGTCAGACCGTATGTGGCACGCAAACTCAGCAAAGAAATAATGTCGCTCATAGCGAGGAAGCTCTCATTGTGCAAATGCCAGGCACCACTGACATTCCACGTCGGCAGCCACCGTGAAGCCCTGGACTGCCCCAATTTATTCGAACCGTCGTAACGTCCCGTCAGGTTAATCGTATAACGCTCTGCGTATGAATAACTGCCCGTCAAGAAGAAAGCCACAAAACGGTCATACGCATTCTCCAATCCGAAATACTGGTCTGAACGTTCCAACAATTGCTTGATAATACGGTAATCAATATAAGGCACATTTCCGCGCTCATACTGGATACCATATCCCTGCGAGAACGTCTCCCGCCGGTCGGTGCTCCGCGCTTCCATACCGCCCATCACATTGAACACATGCAGGTCATTGATAGATTTCATGTAATTGACAGCACCCCGGAAATAATAGTTCAGCAAACGGTTGTCCGTCCGGTTGTAAAAACCGCCCTGCGGCAACACCGAAATCTTCGGCATGCCCGGCGTATCCGGGTCGTCATACAAAAACTTATAGCTTCCCTAATCGTCGCGTCATACTCCGCACGGTAAGCCTCCGCCTGGTTTGAATTTTCCGTAATCTTATGCTCGCGTGAAGACTTCACGTAGCGTACAGCGCCCAGGAAATTGATATCGAATCCCGTCCGCGGCTTGATTGCCAACTCCGCCTGGAACTTGGTATCCAACATGTCAATATCAATATAATTGTTCTTCAACTCGTTGAAAATATTGAAAGGCGCGTAATTCATCACATAATATTCCGGATCCCCGTTCTCGTCGTATGCCCGCATCGCACGGCTGGCATTCAACGCAAAACTGAACGGGTTCAAGTCAAAGTCGCGGGAAACGGTACCCGTTACCGGGTCAGTCTCGCGGGTCAAGGTGCCCGGCGCTTTCTGCTTGCGGAAAGAATTGCTCGTCAGGAAGCTCACCGTCAGGTAATCGTTGATGTCAAACGAAGCGTTCATATTCGCCGTATAGCGTTCCACCTTGTCCGCAATCGTCCATCCCGGATCAGAGAAATAACTCAACGAAGCAAAATAACGTGCCCGCTCCGCACCCGCCGTGAAGCTCACGGAATGGCTGTGCTGCATCGACAACTTGAACAACTCGTCGAACCAGTCGGTATTCACCTTCTCAAACTGCTGCAAATAAGCAGCCCGCGCTTCCGGCGTATTCTCCAGGATAAAGCCGGTCTCCGGGTCATACTCGTCCAGCGCGTCATACATCTTGCGGTACACGCCGCCACGGTCAGAGCGGCTCACGTCTGCGTATGTCAGCCATCCCTTCTCCTCCATGTCCTTGTAAGCCATCATCTGCTCCTGCGAATTCATAATATTGTAATTCCGGTAACTCGGTTTCATCCGCACCGTGAACTCGCCCGAATAATTCACACGCACCGAACCTTCCTTTCCCCGCTTCGTCGTGATAACCACCACGCCGTTCATTGCCCGCGCGCCGTACAACGCCGTCGCCGAAGCATCCTTCAGGATTTGGAACGACTCAATATCATCCGTATTCAAGCCTGCCACGGCGGAACTGATCAACGTCGCCGCGTCGCCGGAAGACAAATCATCGGCTGAAACATCCACCACGTCCTCCAGCACAATGCCGTCCACCACCCACAGCGGCTTCTGGTCGCCGAAGATAGACGAAGCGCCGCGCACCCTCATCTTGGGTGCCGCGCCAAACGTACCCGACACGTTCTGCACCTGCACGCCGGCAGCCTTTCCCTGCAACATGCGGGCAACATCGTTTGCACCGGAAGACTTCAAATCCTCCGCCTTCACCACATCCGCAGCACCGGTAAACAGACGACGGTCAATCTTCTGGAAACCGGTCACAATCACCTCCTCGATTTGGGTAGCCACCTCCACCATGGTCACCGCAAAACTTTCCTGTCCCTTATAAACAATCTCCTGCGGCTCCATCCCCACAAACGAGAACGACAGCACCATCCCCGGCGTCTTCGGAGCCTTGAACGTAAAATTACCGTCAATGTCCGTCGCCGTACCCAGCGTCGTCCCCTTAATCATCACCGCCACGCCCGGCAGAGGCACTCCCGCCTCATCCTTTACCACGCCCTTCAGCGTGACGACTTCAGGCACCTGCGGCGCATTGCCCGGGCGGATCATAATCACATTATTCTCCACCTCATACGTCAGGTTCGTTCCCGCGAGCAACACCTCCATCACCTGGTCTAACTGCGCATTGTCCACCCGGAAATCACGCCTCTCCAATTTGTTCAGTTCGTCGACATTATACAAGAACCGATACCCCGAGGCTCCGCGTATCGCCTTGATGATGTCCACCATCGTGCTATTCTCCAGGTTCAGCGATATCGGCTTATCCTGGGAGAAACAATTGGCAGACAGCGTAAATGTCGAACATAACAATAGAAAAATACCCAACCTCATAACTCTTAGAAGTTTTAATAGGCTTTTATTATGCCAAAAGACATAACATTCTCGCAACTTTTTCATAACTTTGTGACGATTTACAATTAAACAATTAATATTTATGTTACTGGGCGGGGAAGGGGTAGGAGCCTTCTCCGCTTTTATTTTCACTTGATATAAACAGTCCTCCCCTCAATCTCCACGTCAATCCGTGACACTTTCTCCAACATCCGCAGCACAATCGAAAAATCCTTGTACCGCTCCAGGTCGCCCGAGAAACGCAACTCCTTCAACGCCTCGTTCCCAAACTCCACATCCACATTATACCACCGCTTCACCCGCTCCATGATATTCTCCAGCGTCTCGTCCTCGAAAATAAACAACCCGTCCTTCCATGCCACGTAACTCCGCGCATCCACCTCGTGCCGCTCGAAATGCCCGTCCGCCTTCCCGAACACCGCCTGCTCGTTCGGCACCAGCTCCATGCTCTTCATCCCGTCCGTCACCTTCACGCGCCCCTCTGCCAGCGTCGTCTCAATCGTAGCATCCTCCTCATACGCCGACACATTGAAATGCGTCCCCAGCACCTCCACCGTCATCTCGTCCAACACCTGCACCCGGAACGGACGCTTCCGGTCCTTTGCCACCTCGAAATACACCTCCCCCTTCACAAACACCTTCCGCTCCTTCCCCACAAAACGCACCGGATAACGCAACTCCGACCCCGCGTTCAGCCACACCCGCGTCCCGTCCTCCAGCACCAGCTTGAACTCCCCGCCCCGCGGCGTAGTCACCGTATTAAACACCAACTGCTCCTCCGCCGCGCCAGCCTTCTTCCCCGCCTTCCGGTACGACAGCCCGTCCGCCTGCTTGTCCACCACCACATCCCCGCTCTTGAACGTACCGACCGTCTTCTCCTCCATCACCATCTGCTGCCCGTTGCTCAACGTAAGCACAGCCTTCGTCACCCCCGGCTTGATGCTGTCCGCCGGCACCGATGCCACCACCGGGGCGGCAACCTCCTTGCTCTCATGAATCAGCCATGCGGCAACGCCGAAACCCACAGCCACTGCCACCGCCGCCGCATAACGCGCCACCGGATGGAACAGCCACCGCCGCGCCGAAATCCGCCGCCGCACCCGCTGCCAATCCGCCTCCACGCTCGGCGCATAGCGGTAAGACTTCGGCTCCTCGCCCTTTGCCACACGCTCTGCCACGCGGCGGTACACCTCCCGGTGCTCCTCCCGCTCCGACAGCCACGCCTCCAGCCGCGCCTTATCCTCCGGGCTTATCGCCCCGCTGATATCGGCTGCAATCCGTTTGGCAATCTCGCTATATTCAAAAAATCTGTCCATAACAATACAATCTTTTTCCCATAAGACACATTTTTGGAAAAAAGTATGAATGAAAAAACAAGATATTTCGTTAAATAAACCTAATCACCTCTCTATCTTACACTTCCAGCCACATAAAAATCATCACAACCAACGCCCCCAACTCTTTCTGCAAAGCAGCAATCGCATTATACTTTAAAGTCTTCACCGTATTCACCGACACCGCCAGCTCCTCCGCAATCTCCTGCAGCCCCAGCCCCTTCAGCGTCAGCCGCATGACGCGCTCGCTCTGCTCCGGCAGCCGGTCAATCGCGGCATACAGCGCATTCACCGACTCCTCCTCGATGACCGTCTCCGCAAACTCCTCGTCCGAACGGTCGGGCAACTCCCCCAGCAACTCCTCGCGGAACTGCCCGTCGCGCAGGTAATTCAGGCACAGGTTCCGCACCGTCTTATACAAATAAGCCTTCACCGCCGCGATGTCCTTCACCTCCTCCCGCCGTTCCCACAGCCGCACAAACGCCTCCTGCGCCATGTCCTTCCCCAGCGCCTCGTCCTTCAGCATCCGGTCGGCAACAGCGCACAACCCCGGGTACAAAGCCTTGAACACCCGCTCAAAGGTCTTCACATCCCAATTGTTTATGTGCATCATATCATCTGTGTTCTCTGCCATATCTTTCCCTATTAGCCGCGCCAAATATACAAAATAAATCAAAACCCTTGCACACCTTCCCCCCATATTCCCGCCCATTTTTCCGCCCCAAACCCACAACCCGCTACCTTCCAACCACTTATCCCATCTCCCCGCCAACCGTCTCCCCTCCCGCACCCCTCCCTATCCCCTCCGTATCTAACCTACTGCCTATAAGAAGCCTATGGGAAGCATCTTCGGAGCAACTTCGGACTATCAGCATACATATCCGTAGATAGTCAAAAGATATAAAACAAAAACGGGAATAGCACTTCCCATAGGCTTCCCACCGGCTACGGAGGGGACTCGGAGGGGAATGGGACGGGAAGCAGGCAGGCAGGCAATTTGCAGGCGGATTTTTGGAAATAAATTGACGGGCGAAAATAAAAACGCTATCTTTGCCGGCAAACCAAAAATAGATGAACCATGTCTGAGAACATTGAACATCCGGAGAATTCTCCGGAATACGAAGGACTGAAAGTCAATAAAGGGATTCCGCAGCCGGAGGCGATGAACCCGAACCTTGCGGCACGGCTGAAGATGATAAAGCGGAGGACGCTCGGCGTCGAGGACTATGTGGAGGGCATCCTGCGCGGGGACATCAACATCCTGAGCCAGGCGATTACGCTCGTCGAGAGCGCGAAGCCGGAGCACCAGGCAGTGGCGCAGGAGGTCATCCGGCGGTGCCTGCCGTCGTCGGGGCAAAGCGTGCGCATCGGCATCACGGGCGTTCCGGGAGCGGGGAAGAGCACGTTTATCGAGAGTTTCGGCAAGTACCTGACGGGCGAAGGGCATAAGATTGCCGTGCTCGCCATCGACCCGAGCAGCGAGCGGTCGAAGGGCAGCATTCTCGGGGACAAGACGCGCATGGAGGAATTGTCGCGCGACCCGCATGCTTACATCCGTCCTTCCCCCTCGGCAGGTTCGCTGGGAGGCGTGGCGCGGAAGACGCGCGAGGCGATGATTCTGTGCGAGACGGCAGGGTATGACATTATTCTCATCGAGACGGTGGGCGTCGGGCAGAGCGAGACGGCGGTGCACTCGATGGTGGATTTTTTCCTGCTGGTGCAGATTGCGGGCGCAGGCGACGAACTGCAAGGCATCAAGCGGGGCATCATGGAGATGGCGGACAGCATCATCATCAACAAGGCGGACGGGAACAATGTGCAACGGGCAGAGCTGGCAAGGGCACAGTTGCAGATGGCGCTGCATTATTTCCCGCCACACGAGTCGGGCGTGGAACCCAAGGTCATGACGTGCTCGGCATACGAACGCACGGGCATCGACGAGGTGTGGAAGAACATCCTGGCGTATTGCAGCACGACGCAGCAGAACGGGTATTTCGAGAGGCGGCGGGCGGAGCAGGCGAAGTATTGGATGTATGAGACAATCAACGAGCAGTTGCGCAATCATTTCTACCAGAGCCAGCAGGAGAACCTGAAGCGGGCAGAGGCGGAAGTGACGGCAAACCGCGTCAGTTCGTTTGCAGCGGCATTCGACCTGTTGGAGAAATATTTCAAGGAGAGGGGGTGAGGGGATTATTTTATCCCATAAAAAGGGGTACGCGTGCTTGCCTCTTTTTATGGGATAATTTTTAGTTTATGCTTCAGCCCCATGTTCTAAAAGGAACTCCGGGGCAATATCAATTTTGCCATTTCCCCAAGTGACTGTCCAGCCGTCGAGGGCAAAATCCTTGAAAACGTCCAAATCGGACAATGCTCCGAAAAGGGCAGGTTTATCAGCAAGCAATGGCGCAAAGTCAAATACTTTATGGCTACCATCATTAAAAGTCAATGCCAGCTTGTAGCCTTCCACGTAACTGGCAGCCGTCACCCAAGTCAGTTTCATACGCTCAATTAATTTAATGGTTCAATACTCTTCAAACTTTCTCCGTTTTCAATCCGCCTCCAATTTTCCATCAATTCTTCCTTATGAAGGTCAAGCCATTCATAAACCAAACGCAAGGCATTGCGCGGCATGTTGCCGGTTATTTCTCCGTTCTGAATATTAATCAATGCCCGATGCTCATTATAACGGACATGGAAATGCGGCGGATTGTGTTCTTCCACGAACATCGTAATAATTATTCCATAAAATCGGCTAATCTCAGGCATGGTTTGTTCCTCCTAATTTATTATTTCACTGCAAATATAGCCATATTTCTTCTAACTTGAGGAGAGTAGAATAAAAAAAGTATCTAGAATCGCAAGAAAATTCAGCCGGCGGGGGGGAAGTCGTCGAGGAAGAGGAAGCCGGCGGAGCGGTCTACTTTGCCGCAGTAGTGGAGGATGCCGTTGGTGACGGCAACGTAGGGGGCGGAGAGGACGATGTTGTAGCGGAATGCCTGGTCGAATACCTGGCGAGTGAGGGGGACGGAAGGGGCTTTGCATTCGATGAGAAGGCGGGGGGCGCCGTCTTTGCCGAAAGCCACGATGTCGAAGCGGCGGGACATGCCGTAGAGGTCGACGGCACGCTCGACGGCAATGGCGGCAGGAGCGTAGCCTTTGTGCCCGATGAGGTAGTGGATGACGTGTTGGCGCACCCACTCTTCGGGGGTGAGGACGACGTATTTTTTGCGGATGATGTCGAATATCAGGCAGATGCCGCTTTGTTTCTTGACTTTGTAGTCGAAGGGAGGCAGGGAGAGTGTTTCCATGGCAGAAGTTTTAGCGTTTGTATTGGGCGGGTATGCGGAGGAGGCTGCTGTCGCCATAGCTCAGGAAGCGGAAGTCGTGGCTGAGGGCATAATCGTATATGCGCTGCCAGTCGTCGCCGACGGCTGCCGCCACGAGGAGGAGGAGCGTGCTCTGCGGCTGGTGGAAATTGGTGAACAGGGCGTCAATGACCCGGAAACGGTAGCCGGGAAGGATGATAACGGTCGTGGCAGCCTTGAGGTAATCGCACTGCGCTTCGTCGAACCACTCCAGCAAGGCGTCCATGGCTTCGCGGAGGGTGCAGGCATCGGGGAGTTCATAAGGCTCCCACTGGCTCACAGCAGCAAAGTCTTCGCGGCGGAGGAGGCGTTTGACCCCCATCCAATAAAGGCTTTCCAGCGTGCGGACGGAGGTGGTGCCGACGGCTATCACATCGCCGGATTTGTCGCGGAGGGATTCGACCAGGCGGCGGGGAACCATCACGCGCTCGGTGTGCATGTCGTGCCCGCCGATGGTCTCGGACTTGACCGGGCGGAAAGTGCCCGCGCCGACGTGGAGGGTGAGTTCCTCGATGCGCACGCCTTCCGCCCGGAGTGCTTCGAGCAGCGGGCGCGTGAAATGCAATCCCGCAGTAGGCGCCGCCACGGAGCCTTCCTCACGGGAATAGACGGTCTGGTAACGGATTTCGTCGGATGCTTCCGATTCGCGGTTGAGATAGGGAGGAATGGGGATGCGCCCGCAAGCCTCCAGGACTTCGCTGAAGGAAAGGGCATCGTCCCACACGAAGCGCACAAGTGCTTCGCCACTGGTTACTTCCTGTTTTTCGGCAGTCAGGACATATTCCTTGCCGTCTTTGGCAAAGGTGCAGGAGACTGCGCCTTCTTTCCATTTCTTCAGGTTGCCGACCATGCAACTCCAGACACAGGTGCCACGGGAAGCGAAATTCAGGGCGTAATCCACGGGAGCGACCGGCTCCAGGCAGAAGACCTCAATGGCCGCGCCGGTGGGCTTGCGAAAGAAAATGCGGGCATGGATGACCTTGGTGTTGTTGAAAACCAAGGTTTGCCCGGATTGCAAGAGGTTTTGCACTTCAAAGAAGCGGCGCTCGGCGATTTGCCCGTCCGCGTAGCATAAAAGTTTGGAGTCCTCGCGGTTAGGCAAGGGGAAACGGGCTATCCGGCTGTCCGGCAAATCGTATGTGTAGTCCTCGATGCGTATGTTTTTTAAATATTCAAGCTCCAATGTCGTTTTCATTTTGCCGTTTGACGATTATGTTCTAACTTTATTGCCGCAAAAAAGGCGCACAAAGATAGTAAAAAGAGATGAACGATGAGCGATTAACGATTAACGATTAACGAGGAAGGATGAAGACGAAAAAAGAAATCGTAGATAATTGGTTGCCACGGTACACGGGGCGGGAGTTGAAGGATTTTACGAAATATATCCTGTTGACGAATTTCGAGTATTACCTGGAGTTGTTTGCGGAGATGTACCACGTGCCTATCAGCGGCGGGGATAAGACCATGCCCAGCGTGGCAAGCGAGGGGTTGACCCTTATCAATTTCGGGATGGGCAGCCCAAACGCTGCGACTATTTTAGATTTATTGAGCGCGGTGGAGCCGGAAGCAGTCCTGTTTATCGGGAAATGCGGAGGGCTGAAGGACAAAACCGCCGTGGGGGATTACATCTTGCCTATTGCTGCCATCAAAGGCGAAGGGACGTCAGACGACTACCTGCCCCACGAAGTGCCTGCCCTGCCGGCATTCAGCATACAAAAAGCCTGTTCGAAAGCCATCGTGGCGCACAACCGGAAATATTATACTGGCACTGTATATACCACCAACCGGAGGGTGTGGGAATACGACGACCGGTTCAAAGACTATCTGCTGAGCACGAGGGCAATGGCGGTAGACATGGAGACAGCGACCATTTTCACGGTGGGATTTGCCAACCGGATTCCAACGGGGGCATTGCTGCTGGTGTCCGACCGCCCGATGATTTCGGAAGGCATCAAAACCGCCGAGTCAGACAAGCACGTGACACAGCAGTTTGTGCGGCAGCATTTGGAAATCGGCATTGAGACGCTGAAACACATACAAGAGAAGAATTATTCTGTCAAACATCTAATATTCTAAGAAGAAATGGGGAAAAACTATTGTCTGTGCATAGGAGTGCTGCTCTGCATGTTGCTTGCAGGTGCTTGCCGTGAAAAAAAGAGCAGCCAAGGCGGAGGCGACACGCAGGTGGAATGGGTGCAGAAAACGTGGGATTTCGGGGAACTCACGGCAGGCGAGGAAGTGTGCCATACGTTCCGGTTTAAGAATACAGGCGACCGTGCGTTCATCATAAAAAAGGTCGAAACCGGGTGCAGCTGCACCACCGCAAACTATGACCGGGCGCCTGTCCCGCCGGGGAAAGAGGGAAAAATAGAAATAACTTTCAACTCTTCGGGCAGATATGGCAAACAATACAAAGAAATCCGTATCTTTGCAAACCTGCCGGAGAATTATACGGCAGTCCGGTTCACGGCAAACGTGAGGGAATGAAAATAATAACAATAACTATATTAATAATTTAAGTATGAACACATTATTTATTGCATTACAAGCATCAGGAGCACAAGGCAGTGCGTGGGGAAGTTTTATACCCTTGATTTTAATCATCGTGGTATTCTGGTTCTTCATGATTCGCCCGCAGATGAAGAGACAAAAAGAATTGAAAAATTTCCGTGACTCCCTGAAGAAAGGGGACAAAATCGTCACGACCGGCGGTATTTACGGGAAAGTACAGGAAATCGGCGACTACTATATCATCATGGAGGTAGAAGGCCAGAACCACCTGAAGGTAGACAAATCGGCTGTCATCAAAGATATGACGGACGCTGCTCCGGCAAAATAAATCAAAGACAGGAAGGGGCTGTGTCAAAATACTTATCATACTCCTCTGCCTGCTTCGCAGCCACCTCCCCTATCTTAGGGGAGAAGTTTGAGAAAAGCATTTTGACACATCCTCTTCCATGCTATGCAACAAAACATTGCTTATGGCTGATTGGAAGACGTTAATCGGTAAATTGAAACAATTCTATAAGGACATCCGCCTGAACAGGAGTATTGTCACTTACCTGATTTGCGTAATCATCGCCTCTATTTTATGGTTTTTGAGCGCACTGAATCAGGATTATTCCACAGAACTGACGTATCCCATCAAATACGTCCACTTGCCGGAAGACAAATACTTAATCTGCGAGTTGCCTTCGGAACTGCAATTGGAGGTACAGGCAAAAGGGTTCACACTGGTGGGACACCGGGTGAAAACTTCTTTTTTACCCATTAATTTCAACTTTGCACCTTTTGCTGAGTTGTTAGAAGAAAAGAGGGGGATTTTCGAATATACGCTGAATACGGCAGACATCAAAGACCGCATTGCGGGACAAATCAGTCCTGACATTAAATTGCTTTCCATTTATCCGGAAAAACTCGTATTCCAATTCGCGGCTACCAAAGAAAAGAAAATCGCCGTCCGCCCAATGCTGGATTATACGCTGAAAAAACAGTATATCCTAAACCAAGTGACGGCAGTGCCGGACAGCGTAATCGTCCGCGGCGCTTCCAACATCATCGACACCCTGCAATATGCCAGCACCGCAGTCTGGTCATTGAAAAATGCCAACAAGACGCAGCAGAAAGTACTTAAACTGCAAGAAATCGCCAATTGCCAACTTGTGGACAAGAGCGTGGAAGTCACCTTGGAGATCGAGCAATTCACTGAAGCGCGGCGCAGCATCCTCATCCAAGCGAAACAGGTGCCAGACTCTATCAACGTACGCCTGTTTCCCGCCTCGGTGGACATCACGTATGACGTAGGGCTCAGCAAGTACAACAGCCTAAATGACAAAGATTTTATCTTTTCTGTAGACTATCCGGTTGACCCTACGGCACCTTACCTGAAAGTCAAGGCGGAAAAGATTCCGGCTTTCATTAAAAACTTAGACTTCAGTCCCCAAAAAGTAGAATACATCTTAGAAAAGAAATAATATGAAAAAGATTGGTTTAACAGGCGGCATCGGCTCCGGGAAAAGCACGATAGCCCAAGTAATCAAACATATAGGCTATCCGGTATACATTGCAGACAAAGAAGCTGCCCGCCTAATGAACAGTTATCCGGACATCCGCAAAGACATTACGGAACGGTTAGGCGCCAACTGCTACACGCCAGAAGGACATATCAACAAACCTGTTTTGGCACAAATCATTTTTGAGAACAAGGAAGCCCTTGAAGAGGTCAACCGCATTGTACATCCGCGTGTCATGGAAGCCTTCGAGCAATGGGCAGCAATTCAATCCGCCTCCCTCGTATTTTGCGAAACCGCCATCCTGTATGAAAGCGGGTTGGAGAGATATTTTGATGCTGTCATTTGCGTAACAGCCCCTGAAGAAGTCCGAGTACGGCGCGTAATGGAGCGCGACCATTGTGAACTCAAGGATGTCATGGCACGCGTGCGCAATCAAATGGACGAAGACGAGAAATGCCAACGGGCAAACTTTGTCATTTACAACGACGGGGAACACATGGCAATCCCTCAAGTTTTGGACGTTCTTCACAAGTTGCAAACCAATCCTTAAAGCGAAATGGCAAAATACGGAAAATGGATCGGTGCAGGTTTGGGATTTGTCACAGGCGGACCTTTGGGCGCATTGTTGGGATTATTCATCGGCTCTTTGTTCGACAATGTCAAAACAGTCACCATCGATCCTAATGCACCCCACACAGACAGCACGCCCGGAAGTACAGGAAGGGGCGACTTTATGTTCAGCCTCCTGGTGCTTGCTACGGCAATGATGAAAGCCGACGGACGCATCATGCGCTCGGAATTGGATTACGTGAAAGCGTTTCTGAAACGGAATTTCGGGGTGGAAGCGACTCAGGAAGCTATGGGAATGATTAAAAAGCTCAATGAAACGAGCATCCCCCTCCGCGAGGTCTGCATGCAAATACGCTACAACATGGATCCGGCTGCCCGCACACAGTTGCTCTACTTCCTGGTGGAAATTGCTAAAGCCGACGGCAATGTCTGCACAGAGGAAATCCGGCTGCTGGAACAGATTGCTGACCTGCTCGGCATCGACCGGCGCACTTTCGACTCCATCAAATCCATGCACTATGACGACCTGGAGTCTGCCTATAAAATCCTGGGCGTCCCCGCCACGGCAAGCGACGAGGAAGTGAAAAAAGCCTACCGCAAAATGGCATTGGAAAACCATCCGGACAAAGTGAGCCACCTCGGCGAGGACATCCGCAAAGCCGCCGAGGAAAAATTCACCCAAATCAACGTTGCTTACGAGAAAATCAAAAAGCAGCGCAATATGAACTGAAATCGTTCAACCGGCATTTCCGATTGTCGATTAAATAATGTAGTTTTGCAACTCATTTTAAAACATCAAATCTCGTACTATGTTGAAAGAAATTTTATCTATTGCGGGGAAACCCGGTTTGCAAAGAATGGTCAGCAACTCATCCAATGCAATTATTGTGGAATCGTTGATAGACGGGAAGCGTTTCCCAGCCTACTCCAACGCTAAAATTATTGCTTTAGAGGATATTTCCATATATACAGAAACGGAAGACATGCCGTTGAAAGAGGTTTTTAAACGCATGTATGACAAAGAAGGAGGCAAACAAGCCATTAGCCACAAAGAGCCTAATGAGAAAATCGTAGCTTACTTCAATGAAGTTGTCCCAGAATATGACAAAGAACGGGTTTATACTTCCGATATCAAAAAAATCATTCAATGGTATAATCTTTTGGTGTCGAAAGGCATTTTGAATTTCGAGGCCGAAGAGAAAGAAGTTAAAGCCTGAATATGTTCCGCTTCAAGCAATTCACCGTCCGCCAAGACCGCACAGCCATGAAAGTGGGGACGGACGGCGTATTGCTCGGAGCCTGGGCAGAAGTAGAGGGGGCACAAAACATCTTAGATATCGGTACAGGCACCGGATTGATTGCACTCATGGCAGCACAAAAAGCCCCCCATGCCCACATTGAAGCCATTGAAATAGAGGGAAACGCCTGCCTGCAAGCCCAAGAAAACATCGATGAAAGTCCTTGGCGCGACCGGATTCACCTGACCCAAACTCCTTTACAAGCGTATTATCCGCCCATGGCGTTTGACTGCATCATTTGCAATCCGCCTTTTTTTGTCCACTCAACAGTTTGCCCGGACAATAGCCGCAGCATGGCGCGCCACTGCAATAGCCTTCCTCACACAGAATTAATCGACCATGTAGCACGGCTATTGAAAACAACCGGATATTTTTATGTGATTTTACCTGTTGCCGAAGCCAAAGAATTGACGGCATACGCCCAAGAGACCGGACTTTTTCCCATTCGCATCACTTACATCCATCCGACCCCTGACAAAGCCCCCAAACGCAGCCTTATCAAATTTGCAAAGACGCCAAGAGCTTGCCAAGAGAATCATATCGTCATTGAAATATCTCGCCATCAATACACTAAAGAATATATCGAGCTGACAAAAGACTTCTATTTATACCTGTAAAACTCATACTTATTAGAAGAGCGTTCCTTTATAAAGGAAATTTCATGAAACATTTAACAATCCATTAACTCCCAGTTCCCAAAAACAGCCGTACCTTTGTCATGTCAAAACAAGATAAAAGACACGTTTTTTTTCATAAGTTTGTATGTTTAGGTTAGTAGTTAGTAATTAATAAGGGGTCGGGCAACCGACCTCTTATTATTTTGTGTATCTTTATCCCCGTAAATACAACGTATATTTTAAACGAACATAATAACGATTCAAGATGAAAACAGAAGTCGCATTAGGCATTGACATCGGCGGCACCAATACCGCTTTTGGATTTATCGACCAAGAAGGGAATTATTTGGCAGAAGGGAACATTGCTACCAATAACCATGAGGACATCAGGGATTACCTGAAAGAACTTCACATGGCAATTGAAAATACATTGGATACCATCCGTGACCATGCTGTCTTAGTGGGCATCGGCATCGGCGCCCCAAGTGCAAACCATCTGCAAGGCACGATTGATCATGCCGTTAACTTGAGATGGGAAGGGGTGATTCCTTTCTGCGACATGATGCAGGAGTATTATCCCGGAATTCCGGTGGTTATTGACAATGATGCCAACGCTGCCACGATCGGTGAAATGGTATATGGCGGAGCCAAAGGCATGAAAGATTTTATCATGATTACTTTGGGGACTGGCGTAGGCAGCGGTTTTGTTGCTAACGGGCAAATGATATACGGGCATGACGGGTTTGCCGGAGAATTCGGCCATATCATTGTTTCGCCCAACGGACGCCAATGCGGTTGCGGGCGTTGTGGCTGTTTGGAAACATACGTGTCAGCAACCGGCGTCAAACGAAGCGCTTATAAAATGATGGCAAAATACAACTACCCGAGCGAACTGCGGAACATCCCATTCAATGAAATGACTTCCAAAACAATTTGTGATGCAGCTCTCAAAGGCGACCTGATTGCCATCAATACATTCAAATACACAGCTAAAATGCTGGGGGAGGCTTTGGCAAATATTGTTGCCATCACAAGCCCGGAAGCCATTTTCCTCATGGGCGGACTGGCTAAAGCAGGCGACTTGCTTTTCAAACCGACTAAAGAACACATGGAAATGAACATGTTGAAAATGTTCAGCAACAAAGTAAAATTATTGCCTTCGCAATTAACTAAAAACGTAGCTATATACGGAGCAGCTGCTTTGGTATGGGCTGAATTAAAAAGACTATAAGTAATTAGCCGAAAGCCTTAAGGCTTTCGGCATTCCCACATAAAACATCCGGTCATGAAAAACATTCATATAGCACTCTTTTTCTGGTTAGTATGTTGCTTTTTCTGCTGCCAACCCCAAGAAGACGATTTAAAAATAACGGAATATGTCGACCCCTTTGCCCTATCCCTCGACAACAGCCCGGAAGCAGTCGTCCCTTTCGGAGCCATTCGGTTAGGAGCAGAAACAGAGAATAACCATATTCGTGCATTGGCGTTATATCATTCCACTGAAAACCAAGGACAATCAAGCCATGCCATCCGTTTTTTACCAATTACAACCCAACCGACCGGAAATGTCCTTCCCCAAACTTATGCAGAGTCTAACTTTGCATCCTATTCCAAAGAACAAGCCAAACCGGGTTATTATGCCGTTTGTTTAGATAACGGCATTAACATAGAAGCTGCCGTCACCGAACATTGCGGCATTATGTATTATCAATACCCCAAGGATTCGCAGCATGCCCTGCTCATCAACTTGTTGCCATTTAGCCCTCAAGACAGTGTGCAAACCCGAATATGGAAAATCAATCAACGAACTTTAGAGGGATATTGCAAAAAACTACGCAATGGGAATGAACAGCAACTTTATTTCGTCATTGAATTCTCACAAGATTGCAAAGCATTAATTGGAGAACAAACCTTTGAGACACTGGATGATGACCGGGAATTTATAGCCAAGGGCTGTTGCATTTGGCTCGATTTTGGCAAAAGAACCGATCAAATATTAGTCAAAGCAAGCCTTTCTACGGTCAATACCGAAGGTGCTGCTGCCAATCTTGAAAAAGAATTGTCCCACTGGAGTTTTGATAAAGTAGAGCGGGATGCCAAGCAAGCCTGGAAACGCGAATTGCAAAAAGTGAAAGTAGAGGGAAAAGACAAAAACTTACTCAAAACATTTTATACCGATTTGTACCAAGCCTACATGACTCCAGCCATTTTCTCTGATGTCAACGGTAACTACAAAGGACCCGATGGTGAAATCCACAGTGCCCATAAATATATCCACTATGCAGTATCTCCTCCTTGGAACGAATGGGAAGACATCTCGCCCCTGCTGTCAATTACACAGAAAAAAAGAGTACGCGACATGCTTAAATCTTCTCAAAATGACCTGCGTTTTTTCGTACCTGCCGATACTTTACCACAACCTAACGATACCATTGCACACAAATTGCTAACAGCAATGGGCATTGCTCCCATCGAACCTTATGGCAACAGGTATCAGCTGGTCGTACCATCCTTTGACCGGATTGTCATTCATTTAGGACAAGAAAAACGCTTCGTCATCACAGTTGAAAAAGAATCAGAGGCAGATGTCTATATTGAGGAAGTATGGTTGAATAAACGGAAATTAGACCGCCTTTGGATTACGGATGACGAAATTATGCTAGGAGGGAAACTGAATTTTGTTTTGACAAATGAATGAAAGTTCAGAGCTTCTCGCTATTTTTGCAGAGAAATTGAAATGATTTAAAAATGCAATTACCATTAGAACATCCTGTTTTCAAAATATTATCCGAAATCGTACAAGAACAAGGTTTAGAAGCGTATGTTATTGGAGGTTATGTACGTGATTTGTTATTGCAACGCCCTTCAAAAGACATTGACATTGTAGTACACGGCAGTGGAATTGGATTAGCCGAAGAAGCAGCACGCCGATTAGGGGGCTTGCATGTGACGGTTTTTAAAAATTTCGGTACAGCCATGTTTCGGTACCAAGGTGAAGAAATTGAATTTGTAGGAGCACGGCGGGAATCATATCGGGCAAACTCCCGCAAACCCATTGTAGAGGAAGGTACAATTGATGACGACCAAAAACGCCGCGACTTTACCATTAACGCACTTGCCATTTCATTGAATCCCTCAAATTACGGCACTTTAATTGACCCGTTTGGCGGACTGCAACACTTGGAAGAGAGACTGATAAAAACACCGTTGGAACCCGGAGTTACTTTTTCCGACGATCCCTTGCGCATGATGCGGGCGATTCGGTTTGCCTCACAATTGAATTTCCAAATCGAAGAAAACACCTATGAAGCCATCAAGGCATTCAGTTTTCGACTTCCCATTATTTCCGTAGAACGGATTATGGAAGAATTTAATAAAATCATGCTTTCACCGGAGCCGTCACGAGGCATTTCCATGTTGGAAGAAACAGGATTGTTGAAAAAATTTTTTCCAGAACTCATTGCATTAAAAGGAGTGGAATGTGTTGATGGCATTAAACACAAAGACAACTTCTATCATACGCTAACAGTCCTTGACACCGTGGCATTGTACAGTAATGATTTATGGCTCCGATGGGCAGCCTTGTTACATGATATCGGGAAGCCTGCCACCAAAAAATATGTCAAAGGTTCTGGATGGACTTTTTACGGACACAATCATGTAGGAGAACGCATGACTGCTAAAATTTTCAATCGCTTGAAATTGCCTCAAAACGAGAAAATGAAATATGTCCAGAAATTAGTCAATCTACACATGCGCCCCATCGTACTGAGCGAGGAAGGAGTGACAGACTCGGCGGTCCGCCGCTTACTATTTGACGCAGGCGATGACATTGACGATTTAATGACCTTAGCAGAGGCGGACATTACTTCCAAAAACGAAGAGAAGGTGAAACGCTTCCTCAAAAACTTTCAAATTGTCCGCAGCAAACTGAAAGAAGTCGAAGAAAAAGACTCCATCCGTAACTTCCAGCCTCCTGTGACAGGAGAAGAAATCATGGCAACTTACGGCATCCCTCCCTGCAAAGCCATCGGAGAAATCAAAAATGCCATCAAAGAAGCCATTCTTGAAGGCATCATCGGCAACAATCACGAAGAAGCTCATGCCTATATGCAAAAAATTGCTCCGGAAATCCTTGCCAGGCTACAGCCCAAGAAATAAACAATATCAGTCTATTTCTTTGGGTACAACCACCTTCAAAATCGCCGGCATGATTTCTAAATGCAGTGGAGAATTCATTGCATAAGAGTCACCATCGATATGGACATAGGTAATATCACCTTCCACCACTGCTTCCTTGCATTGGATTTCCCTGAAATAGGAAAGTTTATAAAGTTTTGAACTAATCATGAAAAGCAACGACCAAATAATCTCAAAAAACGCCGGACGTTTCAAAATACAAATATCCAACAATCCGTCGCGAACAGAAGCGTGAGGAGCAATATAAGCATTATTCCCATATTGGGACGTATTGGCAAAACTGAGTATAAAACAACTCACTCTCATAGATTTACCATCACACGTGATTTTATATTTCCGTTCCGGATAACGATACCAAAGTTTCAGAGCAGCATAAATATACGAAAACACTCCACGCAATTTCAAGTGATTGAACTCTCGGGCTACTTCAGCATCAAAGCCTGCCCCACTAACATTCAAAGAATATTTATCATTGACACGCAATACATCAATCATGGCATATTGCTCTGTCAAGACCTGCCGCAAAGCCTTAGACATAAAAATGGAATACCCCAGATGCCTGGCAAAACCATTGCCGCTACCGAGAGATACTACCGCGAAAGCAATGTCGCTACCACACAATGCGCTACCGACCTCATTGACCGTACCGTCCCCGCCAACAGCCACAATATGGGTATATTTGCCGGAAATCCGTGCCGCTTCCACCAATTTACGGGCATGACCGGCATAAGCGGTAAATTCAATGTCATAATCTACGTCATCATACTCCGGCAATCTCCGGATTTTCTCAGGCAATTCTTTGCCTAAACCTAATCCGGAGATTGGATTGACAATAAAGAGTATATGACGGCGAGTGCTCATCTTCCTATTCCATAATAAACATATCCGAACTCCCGCATTTGTTCCGGGCTATAAATATTACGACCGTCAAAAATGACCTTCTCCTTCAAAGCTCGTTCAATATAAGTAAACTTAGGAACTTTAAACTCTTGCCACTCTGTAACAACAATCATAGCATCTGCATCCTTCAGCGCATCATACATTTCAGAAGCATAAGAAATGCTGTCTCCTATTCTTCGGCGGCACTCATCCATAGCGACCGGATCATACGCCGTAACCGTTGCACCTGCAGCCAAAAGTTGTTCGATAAGAATGAGGGAAGGCGCTTCACGCATATCATCTGTCGCCGGTTTAAAAGACAATCCCCACAAGCCGAAATGCTTGCCCCGCAAATCTCCGTGATAATGCTTGCTGATTTTCTCAAACAAAATGGTTTTCTGCCTGTCATTCACCTCCTCAACTGCTTGCAAGACCTGCATATCATAGTGATAATCCCTCCCCGTCCGAATCAATGCCTTAACATCCTTCGGGAAACAGGAACCGCCATAACCACATCCTGCATTCAAAAACTTATTGCCGATTCGAGAATCACTTCCAATTCCTTGCTTTACCGCATCAATATTGGCACCCACCAATTCACACAGATTCGCCATATCATTCATAAATGATATCCGAGTTGCCAACATAGAATTTGCCGCATATTTAGTCATTTCTGCAGAAGGGATATCCATAAAATAAATCGGCGTATTATTCAATATAAAAGCATGGTAAAGACGTTCCATCACTTTTTTCGCCCGATCGGATTCCACTCCAATAATCACCCGGTCGGGATGCATGAAGTCATTCACGGCATCGCCTTCTTTCAAAAATTCCGGATTAGAAGCGACATCAAACTCCAATTCAAGCCCCCGTTTATCCAACGCTGCTTGAATCGTTGCCTTCACGCGCTTATTGGTTCCTACAGGTACTGTAGACTTTGTGACTACTACAATATACTTTTCCACCATCTCGCCAATTTCACGGGCAACTCCCAAAACATAATGCAAGTCAGCACTTCCATCTTCATCAGGAGGCGTCCCCACGGCAATAAATACCGCATCGGCATCTGACAAACCTTCCTGTAACGAAGTGGTAAAAAACAAGCGTCCGCCTCTCGTGTTCTTTTCAATCAACTCTGCCAAGCCAGGCTCATATATAGGCACTTGCCCATGGTTCAATTTTTCAATCTTTGCAGCATCCACATCCACACACGTCACCGTCACACCTGTCTCCGCAAGGCATGTTCCTGAAACAAGCCCCACATATCCTGTACCAACAACAGCAATTCTCATATCTTCAATTTTAAGTTCTATATAGTGCGCAAAGTTACGTTATTTGTTCAAATTATCGCTATATTTGTCGCATGGATTCCAAAAAATACAAGATATGAAAAACAGCTATTTCTTCATTGCCTTAGCATGGTTACTTATCATTTGCAACAGCTGCAAAGAAAATACTCCCCAAAATGTCAATCCCTACATAGCCGGCTATACTCACGGGACACTGAAATCCGGTAACCCGATTTACATTTATTTGTCACAGCCGGCAAACAAAAGTTTCCAAACAGGCTCTACGCTCCCGGAAGAAATCCTCAGCTTCTCGCCAGCCATAAAAGGAGAAACTGTATTAAAAGATGAGTATACCGTTATATTCACCCCCTCTGCCCCTCTGAAAAATGGAGAAACATATAACGCCACATTTCATGTAGGCAATCTCTGTGAAGTGGAGAAAGGCTGCGAACAGTTTTTATTCCAAATTAAAGTCATTCCGCTTTCCATTTTGTATGAACCCGGAAAACTCAGCATCGAACCAGACCACAACAATGCATTGCAATATCAAGGCACGTTGCAATCCTCAGACTATGTCGCCCCAGAAGAAATAGAAGGCATGCTGACTGCTACTTATCAAGACAGTAAACTCACTCCCGTTTGGACACACAACGGAAACTTTCATTATTTTCACCTCCGAAATCTGCAACAAAGTGAAACAGAAAACATATTACAAATTTCTTTCAACAAACGCGTTTCCCATAAACACACAGAAAAAATCACCATTCCCGGCAAAAATCATTTCACTATTCTCGATATAGAAACCTCAGACTCCTCGCCTGCTGTTATCAGTATTTATATGTCTGAAGACCTCATGCCAGAACAAGATTTGAATGGACTCATCACCATTCCCGGTGTCACACTCAACAACTTCAAAATAGACCATAACATCATCCGAGTCTATTTGCCTTCCTCCAGTTCCTTAAAAACAGGGGAATTAAATCTATTTCCCGGCATTCGCAGCGTTACCGGCAATAAACTACAAACGACTTATACAACTTCTTTACAATTACAATCGACCAAACCCGAAGTGCAATTTATTGGCAAAGGAGTCATCGTACCAAACGAAAACCAAGTACTCATTCCATTCGCTGCTGTCGGGTTAAAAGCGATTGATTTAGAGGTCATTCAAGTATCATCTCCTAATATGAATTTCTTTCTGCAAGAAAATCTTTACGATGGCAAAAACGACTTGATGCGCACCGCCAGACCTATTTTCATGAAAAGAATTGACTTATTAGAAAACAACCCCGAGCTGGACACTGACAAATGGAATAATTTTACCATAGACTTGAATAAATTGGTACAACTTGAAAAAGGAAACGTCTATCGTATCTTGCTTAAATTCAAAAAATCCTACACGACCTTAGATTGTGCTGACGAACTGCCTGACTCTGACTATGGAAGCATAGACTGGGACAACAGCAACGGATATGCCTATTACAGTGAATACACCTACCCTGCCGACTACGTATGGACAGAAAGAGATGACCCCACTCGCAATTCTTACTACACAGGAGACCGTTTTGCCTCACGCAACATCATCAATACATCTTTAGGATTAATGGCAAAACAAGGCGCAAACAATGATTACCTCGTTTGTGTTTCCGACCTTGCCACTGCATCACCTGTAAATAATTGCCGGATTACACTCTACAACTATCAAAATCAGGAAATCAGTACTGCAACTACAGACAAAGACGGCTTTGCCCGTCTCCACCCTCAAGGCAAAGCGTTTATCCTTTTTGCCCAAAAAGGGAACGACCGAGCATGGTTGCAACTGTCTGATGGGAACGCACTTTCTTTAAGCAACTTCGATGTCAGCGGACAACATGTCCAAATGGGCGTTAAAGGTTTTATTTACGGAGAACGAGGCGTTTGGCGTCCGGGTGACGAAATTCACCTATCTTTGATATTGGAAGACAAAATGAACGTTCTTCCTGACGGTCATCCCATTATTGCCCAACTGACAGACCCCAACGGCCATATTGTCCAAACCTTGAAGAACCAGATTGGCAACAACAATATCTATGCTTTTACCTTCAAAACTGACGAAAAAGCCCAAACAGGCTATTGGAATGCCCTGTTCCGCATCGGAGGACTGACTTTTCGCCAAACCATTCGCATTGAAACTATCAAAGCCAACCGCTTAGCGATACAATTGGCTTTCCCTAATGAAAAGTTCATCGGGAAAGGTATTTCCCAAGCCCCAATAAAAGCCTCCACCCGTTGGCTAAATGGCGCACAGGCTTCCAACCTGAAAGCTAACACCGAAGTTAGGCTCTATGCCTCCAACAAAGGATTCGAAACTTTCCCTGATTACACCTTTTCAGACCAATCCAAATACTTTGAACCAACTACCACTATTTTATTTGATGGAACAACTGACACAAAAGGAACTTTTTCCATTCCTATTGAAAAAATAAAAACCGAAAACACTCCCGGTCTTCTGAATGCCTTATTTACCACACGCGTATTTGAAAGCGGGGCAGATTTCAGCATCAGTACTCAAAGCATCTTGTATTCTCCCTATGCAGAATACGTCGGTATCCACCTTCCTGCCACTACAGACAATTGGTATTCCACTCAATCCCCCGTACGTTTAAGCGGTGTTGTTGTCAATGCCCAAGGCATTCAAGCAAACAGCAAGGCAAGTGTACACATTGAAGTTTATCGCCTTGATTGGCGATGGTGGTGGGATGCAAGGGATGAATACTTAGGTTCATACATCAACCGCGAATACAGCAAGAGCATATTGAATACCACTGTAAATACCACAAACGGGGCATTCTACACCAACTTGAACATTCCCGAATCCGGACGCTATTTCATCCGAGCCACACTTCCTTCCGGCCACACTTCAGGCATCATTGCCTACTTTGGCAATTGGGCAAAGGAAAGCAATCAAGAAACAGCAACCATGTTGCAGTTCTCCACAGACAAAAAAGAGTATAAAGTCGGTGAAACTATCCACATCAATGTACCTTCAGAAGCAGGCGCCACACTCATTGCCTCCTTTGAAAACGGTAAGACAGTCAACGAAATCCGCCGCATACCTACCCGAGCAGGCAATACGGCTTTTGAAATAAAAGCCACCTCTGACATGTGCCCCAACACTTACATTTCCATTTCATTAATTCAACCGCACAACAATCGGGACAACGACCGCCCGATTCGGTTGTATGGTGTAACAAATATCAGCGTAGAAGCCCCACAACTTCGCCTACAACCGGAAATTCTCCTTCCACAAGAACTACATCCCGGTCAAGAATTCACGCTGAAAGTAAAAGAGAAAAACCACCAGGAAATGAACTATACGCTTGCCATTGTTGACGAAGGATTGCTCTCCTTGACTTCTTTCCGTACGCCGGATCCATTTTCTGCCTTTTACGCCAGAGAAGCATTAGGTGTCAAAACATGGGATTTTTACGACTACATTTACGGTGCTTACGGTGCCCGTTTGGACAAAGCCTTTGCCGTCGGTGGCGACGAATCTCTTAAAGAAATACAAGACGAAAAAAGCAACCGCTTTAAACCTGTCGTACTCTTTGCAGGTCCTTTCACCCTTAAACCTGGGCAAACAGGAGAACATACGTTCCGCATGCCAGAATACATTGGTGAAGTACGTGCCATGCTTATTGCTGCAACGAATGGCAAATACGGTTCTACCAGTGTCAGCAGTACGGTAAGTAAACCGCTCATGCTTTCAACAGCCCTGCCTCGTACACTAAGCCCCGGTGACCTCATTGACATTCCCGTCACGGTATTCGCCATGGAAGACAATATCCGTAATGTCTCCGTTCAAATGGTTACCGATGACAAAATTACCCTCTTGGAAAAAAATACAACACAAATTCAATTCAAGGAAAACGGCGAACAAGTTGTCTTCTTCAAAGCTCGCATTAACAAACACACAGGCATTTCCAGGCTTTGCACCAAAGCCTCCTCAGGCAACGAAACTGCCACTGTCACCGAAGACATAACCATCCGTATTCCGAACCCACGCATGACAAAAATTGAGGGACAGGAAATAAAAGCAGGCGAAACCATTGAATTCAATACCCCCATCACAGGCGAAGACCCGATTTCTGTGGTGGAAATCTCTTCCATTCCACCGCTCAATTTAGAACAGCGCCTCAATTACCTGCTGGATTATCCGCACGGTTGCGCCGAACAAATTACCTCTAAAGCATTTCCACAACTCTCCCTACCCTACCTGCTGAATCTGACAGCAGAGCAACGGATGCAAGCAGAAAACCATGTACGTGAAGCTATCAACCATTTAGCGAACTACCAGACCAGTGAAGGCGGTTTTGCCCCATGGGCAGGAGGGAAGCAACCTTCCACCTGGGTAACCTCCTATATAATACAATTCCTCACCACAGCCCAACGGCAAAGCTATTCCATACCTCAACAAATGTATGAAAAAGCCCTCAAGTACCTGAAACAACAGACAAACATTTGGATAGACGACACTCACCCAAACAATCAACAAGAACAAGCATACCGGCTATATGTATTGGCATACGCAGGACAAAGCGATTGGGCTGCCATGAACCGCCTGAAAGAAACGCACCTGCAACGCCCTGTTGCCAAATGGCTCTTGGCATCGGCTTATGCACTTAGCAATCAAAGCGAAATAGCAAACAAAATGATACAATCGCTCTCCGCCGAAGTTCTTCCCTATCGGGAAACCGGCGGAACTTACGGTTCCACCGTTCGCGATTATGCTTTGATTCTCCAATCCATGGTTATTTTAGACAAACCCCAAGATGCACGCCGCATGTTAAGTAAGATTTCGAAAGCCATGGGGTCAAGCGAATGGTACAACACCCAAGAAACAGCCTTCGCCCTCCATGCTGCCGCAGCTTTCGTACAAAAATATTTAGGCAGTCAACAAGGCGTACAAGCAACTGTCACTACCTTTGCTGACTCTAAAACCCAAGAAATACGGGGCGACAAAACCATCTGGCAAATTCCCCTTTCCATTCGGGACGGGCAAGCCGACGTCTCCGTCCGCAACAACAGTGAAGGCAATCTTTTTGCCCGCCGGATCACTACCGTCTCCTCTTTGGACATCATCACAGAAAAAGTATCCTCAGCCCTCGCCATGGACATCCGCTACTACAATGCTCAAGGCACCCCTATTGACATTCGTCACCTCAAACAAGGCGAAGACCTCACCATCGAAATAACCGTGAAAAACACCGGCATCACAGGCAACTATGATGCCCTTGCTCTCACTTGCCTGCTTCCTTCCGGTTTTGAAATCATCAACGAACGCCTCACCGGCAACGTCACGCTGCCCAATGCAGACCACTTTGATATCCGGGACGACCGTTTCTATGTTTATTTCAGTCTGCCACAAGGACAGTCGAAAACATTCCGCTTCCGTTGCAACGCAGCCTTCCGTGGAGAATACATGTTGCCTGCAATCCAATGTTCCGCCATGTATGATAACAGCATACAAGCCATTACCCCCGGATGCAAAATTACGATTGACTAACATGAATAACTACATACATAATTTAATCGAACAAGGCGAACACGTCCGGCAAGACTTCAAATTCGAAATCTCCGACGCCCGCAAAATAGCCAAAACGCTCTCGGCATTTTCCAATACCGAAGGCGGGCGGCTCCTTGTCGGCGTCAAAGACAACGGAAAAATAGCAGGCGTCCGATCCGAAGAAGAAATTTACATGATTGAAGCCGCAGCAAAACTCTATTGCCAACCTGCCGTAACATGCCAAATGACCACTCACTACATCGAAGGACGCACCGTACTCGAAGTCCTTGTTCCACCCGGTGACCAACGCCCCTACTACGCCATTGACGAAAACAACAGCCGCCGGGCATACCTCCGCATACACGATGAAAATATCCTTGCCACCCCCGTACACCTGAAAATATGGCAACAAGAAAAACGTCCGCAAGGTGCATTCATCCACTATTCCCGCCACGAACAATGGTTACTCGACTACCTTTCCGTCCACCCCGCCATCTCCCTTAACCAATACTGCCGTCTCGCACACATCCCCCGTCCAAAAGCAGAGAATATCTTAGCCAAATTCATCCGCTTCCGCCTCATCGAAATAATTTTTGAAAACCACCGCTTCCTCTTCCGCCAAATCTCCACTCCAGCTACGACAGAGTGCTAATAAACAGAGTGATTCCGTCAAACACCATCTGCAACCCAATCGTCGCCACTATCAGCCCGATAATCCGGATAAGCGGGTTCATAAAATTATGCTTCACCAAAAAATTTCCAATACGTCTCGCTTCCAACATAAATACCAGATTCACCAACAACGCCAACAAAATCGCAACAATCGTCACAAACCGTCCATATTGCACCGGAAAAGTCACCGCTGCCGTAATCGTCGCAGGTCCCGCAATCATCGGTATCGCGATAGGCACCGTCGTTAAATCCGCAATCTTGATATGTTCGTCCACCTTCATAAAAAACCCCTTCAACAACCCCGACAGACCATTATACATTAACACCACCCCGCAAGTAATCTGAAAAGAATACAACTCCACTCGAAACACATAACTGAACGTCACCTGCCCCAAATAAAGAAAAAATATCAAAATTACCATCGCCGTTACCGTCGACTTTAACGAAATATACCTCAACTCCCGAGGCGAAAACCGCTCCTGCAAAGACGAAACAATCAATACTTTCTGAATCGGATTCACCAACGCCAAAAGGGCAACAAAACAACTCAATATCAAATTAAACTTCATGGCGACTTCACTTCTTCTTAGACTTCTTCTGAACCGACCATCCGAATTTGCCTACCTTCCGCCCCAATCCGAAATACTCCCCATGCACGTACACCAACGGACGCGACTTCTCTAACTCAAACCGGCCTGTCTCTCCATTCAAATAACGGTCATCCGCCAACACATTTACCACCTCTGCCACAAACATATCATGCGCCCCCAATTCCACTATCTCCTTCACCCGACACTCAATACATACCGGTGCCTCCTCAACAATTGGCGCATCCACCACACTCGCCCACCCCGGCGTCAAGTGCATCTCCTCAAACTTATTGTAATCCCTCCCCGAACGCACCCCGCACCAATCCGTCGCAAACGCCAATTCTTCCGTTGTCAGATTAATCACAAACTCCCCGCATCGCCGTAAAATCTCATAAGAATACCGCTCCTTCCGCACCGAGATATAACACATCGGCGGGTCACTGCAAATCGTCCCTGTCCATGCCACTGTCAACACATTATACTCCTCCGGCGTTCTGCCGCAAGTCACCAACACTGCCGGCAGCGGATAAATCATCGTACCCGGTTTCCAATCATGCTTCATCGTTTCAACATTTAAAATTAACACCCGCAAAAATACAAAATAAAAAAAGAAAACGGGGCATCCCTGCCCCGCCTTCTACATTATGAAAACCAATTTATTACTCGAACTCAGCCAAGGCATTCTCAATAATGCCAATAGCCTCCAATAGTTCCACCTTATTGATAACCAATGGCGGCGCAAAACGGATAATATGCTGGTGTGTCGGTTTCGCCAACAACCCCTTGTCTCTCAACTTCAGGCATACATCCCATGCCGTCTTCCCATTTTTCGGTTTGATCACTACTGCATTCAACAACCCCTTGCCTCTCACCAACTCCACCATATCCGACTGAATTTTACCAATCCGGTCGCGGAATATCTTCCCTAACTCCTCAGCATTCTCTGCCAACTTCTCGTCCCTCACAACCTCCAATGCTGCAATCGACACCTTCGCAGCAATCGGATTGCCACCATACGTCGAACCATGTTCCCCAGGCTTGATACACAACATAATATCGTCATCTGCCAGCACACAAGACACGGGCATCATACCGCCTGAAATAGCCTTCCCCAAAATCAGGATATCCGGGCGCACACCCTCATGGTCACAAGCCAACAGCCGTCCCGTCCGCGCAATACCCGTCTGCACCTCATCCGCCATAAACAACACATTATGTGCCTTGCACAAATCATACGCCTTCTTCAAATATCCCTCATCCGGCACATAAACGCCCGCTTCCCCCTGAATCGGCTCCACGAGGAAACCTGCCACATCCGGATCCTTCAACGCCTCCTCCAAAGCCGGAATATCATTATAAGGAATCTTCACAAACCCGGGCGTAAACGGTCCATATCCGCCATACGCCTCCGGATCATTCGACAAAGAAACAATCGTTATTGTCCGTCCGTGGAAATTTCCCTCGCACACAATAATTTTCGCCTTCCCGTCGGGCACTCCCTTCTTCAAATAAGCCCACTTGCGGCACAACTTCAGTGCCGTCTCGTCTGCCTCGGCACCCGTATTCATCGGCAGCACCTTGTCATAACCGAAATACTTCGTCACAAACTCTTCCCATTCTCCCAACACATTATTATAAAAAGCCCGTGACGTCAACGCCAGCTTCTCCGCTTGGTCTGTCATCGCCTTTACAATCTTTGGATGGCAATGTCCCTGGTTCACTGCCGAATAAGCCGACAGGAAATCAAAATAACGTTTCCCGTCCGTATCCCAGACATAAATTCCTTTTCCCCGTTCAAGCACCACGGGCAGCGGGTGATAATTGTGCGCCCCATAACGGGCTTCACGCTCCATGTATTCTTCTGCTGTCATAAATATATAGTTTAGTTATCATTTGTGGCATGCAAGTAAGCAAAAAAAAAACGTTTCTCCTAACATTTCCCTCAAAATCTCACTCACGGTATTCAAAATTTTCCTGCCACCACCCTCCTTTCATCCTATCCATTGCCCGTTGCCTATTCTTTACAAAACCAAACGAGACAATATCCGACATAAAAAAATCGAGGAAAAAGTTGATTCCCTCGATTTAAAAACTGATTTTCAATCTTCTTTGCGGAAAGTGGGGGATTCGAACCCCCGGTACAGTTAATCCCGTACGACAGTTTAGCAAACTGTTGGTTTCAGCCACTCACCCAACTTTCCTTCTGTGCTGAATTGCTGGGACAAAAATAGGGTATTTTTCGTAATCCGCAAAGTTTTCTGCCGATTTTTCACGATTATTTCTTAGGTGCGGGCTTAAAGGCAGGTTCCTTGCGCAGTTTATCAAAAAGATGGCGGTTGAATTTATGCTCGGCAGCATCCAATTTCCATATTTTGGCAGCCGGAAGATGCTCCAACATTTTCTGATAATAAGCTTTCTTGATGTCACATTTTTCCTGTTGGCTTTCCAGAAGCTGGTTGATGGCTTTGAGGTAGTCAGGCTCTTTTGGATTTTCGTTTTCATGAATTTTGCGATATTCTTGCCAGACAGCACCTTCTGCGTCGCGCATTTTTTTCTGCATTTCATTATACAATGGCCAAAAAAGGGCGGCTTCCTCGGGAGACAAGTCCAATTCCCGGGTGAAGAATGCAACTTTTTGCGCCTCAAACTCACGGCGTCTCTCATCACTCAATTTATCCGACTGGGCATAGGCTACGGCTGTTCCACCTATCCAAGCGCAAAGAATCAATAATATAGTTTTCATGGGCATTGTTTTTCAGTGTTCAATAAAGGCTGGCAAATGCCGAACTGTTGTCATCCAGTTCCAAAGCAAGGTATTCGATGATTTCTTCAGTCGAAGGATTGAATTCGCTGCCGAATATATCTTCCTCCTGCCATTCCATTTCAGGAATAACCATTGCCACATCCTGCATGGTAGCGGAAGCATCCCCGTCCACATAAGAGACAATCAAGTGCAAGACAAAAAGGGTCACAAGAAAAGTAGCTGCCATACCGATATAGGGACGGATGAAAGCCATCAATTTTCCGGAAGCAGATTTGTTCAAGTCTGCCACCCGCTTCATAATTTTGTCTTCCAAAGTGTCGAAGTAACCTTCAGGCACCAAAAAAGGATTTCTTCTCTCGTATCTGCCATTCATGTTTTCCATAACTGTTCAATTTGCGATGTCAACGATTTTTAAAACTGTTTCTATCTTCCGAACAGCGTTGTGGTAGGTTGCTTTCAGCGTTCCCACCGCCACGTTGAGCACTTGTGCCATGTCTTCGTATGACATGTCGTCATAATATTTCATGTTAAAGACCAAGCGCTGCCGTTCAGTAAGGGTAAGAATTGCCCGTTGCAATTCCCGTTGTATGTCATCACCTGAAAAGTAGGCGTCACTTTCCAATATGTTCGCCAAATGCTCTGATATTTCGTCGGAATTGCCGTGGACTTTGCGCCGCCTCTCGCTGAGGAAGTTCATTGCCTCATTGGTGGCAATCTTGTACATCCAAGTGTAAAGCTTGGAATCTGCACGAAATTCATGAAAACTCTGCCATATTTTGACAAAAGAATTTTGCAGCACATCATCGGTATCCTCATGGCTAATGACGATTTTACGGATATGCCAATAGAGGCGTTCCTTGTATTTTCCCACCAACAGGCGGAAAGCCTCATTTTCCTTCTTCTCTTGCAAAAAGAGACGGATAATTTCTTCGTCTTCAACAGGTTTCATTACAATAGCATTTTAGCTCGTTTTATTAGACAAATTCCTGCCCTGAAAGTTTATTCCCATAAACGGGAAAAAATCCGAAGACGCCGGAAATAATAGCGGAACACTAAACTATGGGGATAAATACAAGCGTCATGAGGAGTGGCAGAGGGCTGCCGGTAAAACTTTTTCATTCGGGCAAATTCGTGCCGTGCTTGAAAGACTGCCACAACATTCTTTCTTTCCCCTTTCAATAAGAACAGTACCGCTGCTGCCCAATCCAGCATGCAACGGCGCCAGGCAACCCGCCGCCAGGCCTTCGATGGAAGATTTTTGTAAAGCATCAGCAAATTGTTCCTGTAATTCAGGAAAAGCTTGCGAGGATGGTTCATCGGCAAGGAACCGCCTCCCAAATGGTAAACAACAGATTGCGGGCATACCTTTAAAATTCCGCCCCGATTACGGATGCGCCAACAAAGGTCGATTTCTTCCATGTGGGCAAAAAAGCGTTCATCCAATCCTCCGGCAGCCAAATAATCCTCGCGGCGAATGCACAATGCCGCCCCACTGCACCAGAAAACTTCACGAACATCGTCGTATTGCCCTTCGTCACGCTCAATGACACCCAAGACACGCCCGCGACAAAATGGGAAGCCAAGGTAATCAATAAAACCGCCACATGCTCCGGCATATTCAAAAGAAGTCTTATCCCGATAGGAACGTATTTTAGGCTGAACGGCGACCAGGCGGCGGTCTGCTTCCAATGCCGCCAAAAGAGGCTCCAACCATCCTGCAGCAACTTCCACATCGCTGTTCAGAAGCACCACCACCTCTTCCTCTCGCGCAGCTATCGCCCGGTTGTAGCCTCCTGCGAAACCATAATTCTCATCCAAAGGCAAAAGCTCCACCTCCGGGAAACGCTCCCGAAGCAAAGCAACAGATCCGTCAGTTGAAGCATTATCTGCCACCACAATAGATGCCAAACGGGGATTTGTATTTGCAATCACCGAAGGGAGAAACTCCTGCAACAAACGCTCTCCATTCCAATTCAATATAATAACAGCTGCTTTCATCTTCATATCTAAGATTTTTCCGGACGGCGGTGTTTCCAACGGCGGTGAGACCATAGCCACAATTCAGGCTCTTCACGGATATAACGCTCCAGCATTTGCGTGTGCATACGGGTCAATTCACCATGCGGCAAATCCTTGGGCGAAGCAGAGAGGTCTTTGATGTCCACTTCGTAATAGCCCCGCCGAACCCTGCGCATGCGCAAAGAAACGACAGGCAAATCGAATTTGCAAGCTATCTTTTCAGTGCCTATCAACACCGGCGTATCCTGATGGAGAAACTCCATCCAAAAATTCAAATTCCTCCTGCTGGGCGTCTGGTCGCCAATAAACGCCGCAAAGAAAAGGCGTCCTTCCCGACGACATTCCACAATTTTGCGCAAAATGTCGTTCTTCGGGATGGGCATCGCCCCAAAACGGGAACGGATTTTGTACATCAACGTATCGAAAACCGAATTGTTCAACGGTTTATATAAGGTATAAAAGTCGATTCCTTTCGGCATCCAGAGGGTATAAGATGCCATCCATTCCCAATTGCCGTAATGTCCAAGCACCACAATAACGCTCCTGCCTGCGTCAAAATATTTCTGAATGACTTCATTGTTCAAGAAAACGCAACGGCGACGCATTTCTTTTGCCGACATGTGCCACATCCGGCAGGTTTCCACAAAAATGTCACAAAAATGCCGATAGAAGCGACGCTCAATGCGGACAAGTTCCGCCAAGTTTTTTTCAGGAAATGAACGTTCCAAATTTTGCCGCACGACTTTGCGCCGATAACGCGCCACATCGTACAACAAGAAGTAAAGCAAATCGGAAAAAAGATACAACACCCACAAAGGGAGCAAGCCGACCAGCCAAACCAAGCCATATAAAATCCATGAACCCATATCTTATTTATTTATCCATAATGCAGCAAGGACAACCGCCCGCAGCGAAGACAAAAGTAAGGGAAAAATACCATAACTCGGAAAAAACAGCCAAAAACTTGAAGAGAATATATTACCCAAGCACCCCAAGAAGGATTATATTCCTAAATAAAATTAAGATTCCGCATCAAATTTGGCATTTCCAAATATTATTTTTATTTTCGTGAGTTGAATGAAAGGGTGACATGTGGTCACCGGAATATATAAACTGCTGACAAAATTATGGAGCAAGAAAAAAACATGACGCCGGAAAACGAGATTCAAACACCTGAAATCTCGACAGAAAATGCCAACGAGACAAACGTGGCAACACAGGAAAATATTGCAACTGCAAGCGAGAACAATGCTGGGAATGAAATCGAAAAAGAAAAACAGGAAATTCCTGAAATCGATTTTTCGAACCTTTCGACAGGAGAAATCGTCCGCGAAGTGCAAAAGCTCATAGAGCAATATCCTGTAACCGCCCTGAAAGAAATCATGGAGCGCGTGCCCGATGTATTTGAAAAACGCGACAAGCAAGAGTATGAAACCGCTCTCGCAGCTTTCACGGCTGACGGCGACTTGCCCGAAAACTTCGAATACAAAAATCCCAACAGGGAACAATTCAACAATCTTTGCAAACTCTACAAAGACAAAAGGAACTCCACCAACCGGCAGATTGAAGCCGAAAGAGAAGAAAACCTGAAAATCAAATTAGGCATCATCGAGGAATTGAAAGCCCTCGTGCAAAAAGAAGAATCGATGGACAAAACCTTTCAGGAATTCCGCGAGCTGCAAGAGCGGTGGCGCAACACGGGCATGGTACCTCAAAGCCAGGTAAACAACCTGCTGGAAACCTACCACCACCACGTGGAGAATTTCTATAATTATATCAAAATAAACAAAGAACTGCGTGACTTGGATTTAAAACGCAATTTGGATGCCAAAACCGCATTGTGCGAAGAAGCCGAAAAGCTAATCGAAATCAACGACATCGCCGGCTCGTTCAAGCAACTGCAAGCCTTACACACCCGCTGGAAAGAAATCGGTCCTATTCCCAAAGAGCAAAAAGAACCATTATGGGAGCGTTTCAAGAATGCCAGCACCACCATCAACGAAAAATATCACAAATTCTTCGAATCCCTGCGGGAAGAACAGGAAAACAACCTGAAAATCAAAGAAGAATTGTGTGAAAAAATCGCCCAACTGGCAAACGGCGAATACACCAGCATGGCACAATGGCAAGCTGCCACAGAGAAAGTCATCGAGCTTCAACAAGAATGGAAACAAGCTGGCAACGTGCCCCAAAAAGAACGCAACAAAGCCTACAAAAAATTCAGAGGCATCTGCGACGACTTCTTTAACCGGAAACGGGAATTCCATAAAAAATGGGAGGCAGAATTAGAACAAAACCTGCAATTGAAAATACAATTGTGTGAAAAAGTGGAAGCCATCCAAAACAGTACGGACTGGAAAACCACTACGAACCAAATCATCGCCTGCCAAAAAGAATGGAAAAAAATAGGACCGGCACCCAAGAAATACTCCAACAAAGTATGGACCCGGTTCCGTGCTGCCTGCGACGTTTTCTTCAATAACAAGAACGCACACTTCAAAGTCAAGGACTCAGAGCAAGGGAAAAATTTAGAGCAAAAGAAAGCCTTGATTGAGGAATTGAAGCAATTTACACTCTCCGGAGACAACGAAAAAGACATCGAAAAACTGAAAGATTTTCAGACCCGATGGAACCAAATAGGCTTCGTGCCCATCAAAGAAAAAGAAAACATCCAGGAAGAGTTCCGCAATCTGCTCAACCAGTGGTTTGACCAATTGAATTTGGATGAGTTTGACCGCAACTTGGAAAGATTCCGTGCCAAAATCAGTACCTTAGACGGTGATGAAAACAAAGAATACAAAATCATCAACGAACGGGAAAAATTAGTCATGAAAATCCGGCAATTGGAAACAGACATCCACACATGGGAAAACAACATCGGCTTCATCAGCAAGTCAGACAAAGCACAAAGCCTGCTTAACGAGTTGAATTCCAAGATTGAAAAAACCAAGCAGCGGCTTGCCCTACTCCAAGAAAAACTGAAAGCGCTGGACGCTATCATTTAATTTCTTGCACATTACAAAAACACCGGGATGCCAAGAAGGATTTTCCCGGTGTTTTTTATGGGCAGAATCCTCCCCGTTTCACCTTATTTTCTTACCTTTGTGACTTTAAAAGTTCATTTAAAATATCAGCATACTGTGTCAACAAAATATGTATTCGTAACAGGAGGAGTTGCCTCCTCATTAGGGAAAGGAATTATAGCTTCATCGCTTGCCAAACTGCTGCAAGCCAGGGGATATAAAGTAACAAACCAGAAACTGGATCCATACATCAACATCGATCCGGGGACGTTGAACCCGTATGAGCACGGGGAATGTTATGTGACGGACGACGGGGCAGAAACAGACCTCGACTTGGGGCATTATGAGCGTTTCACAGGCATCCCGACTTCACAAGCCAACAACATTACGACGGGACGGATTTACCAAAACGTCATCAATAAAGAGCGGCGCGGAGATTATCTTGGAAAAACCGTGCAAATCGTGCCCCACATCACCGATGAAATCAAACGCAACATCAAACTCTTGGGTGCCAAGGGTGAATATGATGTGGTCATCACAGAAATCGGCGGCACGGTAGGCGACATCGAATCCTTGCCTTTCATAGAAGCTGTCCGCCAACTCCGGTGGGAATTGGGAGAGAAATCCGTATTGATACACCTGACTTTGGTGCCATATCTTTCCGCAACAGGAGAATTGAAAACCAAACCGACACAGCACTCTGTCAAGACCTTGCAGGAGGAAGGGGTACAGCCCGACATCATCGTGCTGCGCACTGAGCATCCCTTAAACAACGACTTGCGCAAAAAAGTCGCTTTGTTCTGCAACGTGAAACCCGAAGCCGTTATTCAATCGGTAGACGTATCAACCATCTACGAAGTACCCATCAAAATGCGCGAGGAAAAATTGGACGAGATTGTGCTCGAACAATTGGGATTGCCGTTAAACAGCGAACCAGACCTCGAAGATTGGACGAAATTCTTGTACAAACTGAAAAATTACACCAAGGAAGTACGCATCGGCTTAGTCGGCAAATACGTAGAACTGCACGATGCCTACAAATCCATCGTCGAAGCCTTCATCCACGCAGGGGCGGTCAATGACTGCAAAGTCAATATCGAATGGATTCACAGCGAAACGCTGAATGAAGAAAATGCAGAGGCAAAACTGAAAAACCTGCACGGCATTCTGGTTGCGCCGGGATTCGGCCACCGCGGCATCAACGGGAAACTGGTTGCCATAAAATATGCCCGCACCCACAACATCCCTTTCTTAGGCATCTGCTTGGGCATGCAAATGGCTGTCATTGAATTTGCGCGTGACGTATTGCACTTGGAAGGTGCCGATTCGACAGAAATGTCTGCCAAAACGCCCTACCCGGTCATCGACCTCATGGCATCGCAAATGGATGTCACAGAAAAAGGAGGCACCATGCGCCTGGGGGCATACAATTGCGAACTCAAAGAAGGCTCAAAAGCCTACGAGGCATACGGACAAAAATACATCCGGGAACGCCACCGCCACCGCTATGAATTCAATAGCCAATACCGCGAAGCATTCGAAAAAGCCGGCATGGTCACCACCGGCATCAACCCGGAAACCGGCTTGACAGAAATCATCGAAATCCCTGCCCACAAATGGTTTGTAGGCGTCCAATTCCACCCGGAATACAGAAGCACAGTCACAAAGCCCCATCCGTTATTCATTGCCTTTATTAAAGCTTGTTTGTCATAATATCAATTCAAACTTAACAATATGGACAAAAATACAATTATCGGACTTGTAATTATTTTCTTGATACTCATTGGATTCTCTTACCTCAACCGCCCAAGCGAAGAGCAAAGGCGGGAAATGATGCGGCGGGACTCCATTGCCCGAGTTGAACAACAGCAACGGGCATTGGAAGCTCAACGCCTTCAAGAGGAAAGAGAAAATACAGAGCATTCCGCTACCGGCACTTCCGCAAGGAGCACCGTCTTTGCCCAAGACAGCCTTACAGAGCAAGTGTTCACGCTGGAGAATGACAAAATAAAACTCAACATCAGCACCCGTGGCGGACGCATCACGACAGTAGACTTAAAAGAATATTGCACGCACGATTCGCTCCCCCTGCTGTTGTGGCAAGAGCAGACGTCTTCTTTCGGCATGACTTTCTATGCCCGCAACCAAGAAATTAACACAGAGCGTTTCCTCTTTGTTCCGAGCACCATGGAAACAGCCCTGTATGCCAAAGACAATGCCCAAACCCTCGCCATGCGCCTCTATGCGGACAGCACGAAATACATCGAATACCGCTACACGCTTGCTCCGGACAGCTACATGGCAGATTTCAGCATCGTCACCCACGACATGGGCGACGTAATCGCTTCCAACTCATCCTTCCTCACTTTGCATTGGGGAGTAAACATGCCGCAGCTGGAAAAGAGCAAAGATTTCGAAAGCCGCTATACGGGAGTGTATTACAAATTTTTTGAAGACGACGTGGAACACCTGTCGCTGACCTCAGCCGAGGACGAAGAAACCCTGCCCACCAAAGTGCAATGGATTGACTTCAAACAACAATTCTTCTCCTCCATCCTGATTACTGAAACGCCGTTCAGCGACATCCTGCTTTCCTCCAAGACCAGCCAGACGAACGGGTTCATCAAAGATGCCTATGCAGAAATTCCCCTCCCCTACAACGGGAATCCCGAAGAAAAATATGACATGCGCTTCTTCTTTGGTCCCAACTCCTTCCCTGTCCTGAAGGAATACGGCAAGGACATCGACCTGACCGACGTCATCAACACCGGCTGGAAATGGGTGGCATGGTTCAACAAATATTTCGTGATTCCGATATTCAACTTCCTGCAAAACAACACCAGCTGGAACTATGGCATCATCATCCTTGTCCTCACCCTGATTATCAAAATCATCCTTTTCCCGTTGACCTACAAATCCTATATGTCATCGGCAAAAATGCGCGTACTGAAACCGCAATTGGATGAAATCAACAAAAAATACCCGGCAGACAAGGCTTTGGAAAAACAACAGGCAATGATGAAACTTTACAAACAAGCCGGCATCAACCCGATGGGAGGCTGCCTTCCCCTCTTGCTTCAAATGCCGATTCTGATTGCCTTGTTCTACTTCTTCCCCGGTGCCATCGAACTCCGCCAACAAGGGTTCTTGTGGGCTGACGATTTGGCATCCTACGACTCCATCGCCACCCTGCCGTTCACCATCCCGTTCTACGGCAGCCATGTCAGCTTGTTCTGCCTCTTGATGACAGCCACCAACATCATTTACACTGTCATCAACTACAAGAACCAGCCCCAGAACGACCAAATGAAGGGCATGAAAATGATGATGTACCTGATGCCCATCATGTTCCTCTTCATTTTCAACAACTATTCCTCCGGATTAAGCTACTACTATTTCATTGCAACGCTGATTACCATTTTCCAGACTTGGATTATCCGCATGTTTGTCAACGAAGAGAAACTGCTGAAACGGATTGAACTGGCAAAACAGAAACCCATGAAAAAATCCCGCTTCCAACAACGGCTCGAAGAAATGCAAAAACAGCAACAACAACGCTTGCGCGAACAGCAACGGATGCGGAACAAAAAATAACACCATTAAATACATCCTCTATTCCTTGCCCCAAACCGGTACGACTCGGTTTGGGGCAAATTTATTGACAACGGCAATGCCGCTCCCCTCTGACAAAATGTCATTCGTTTGTTCTGGCATACTATTTGCGAGAGAAGAAACAGAACATTTAAAATTTAAACACTATGATCTCTGAAAAATTACAAAAAGCGCTCAACGAGCAAATTACAGCTGAAATGTGGTCAGCCAACCTGTATCTCTCTATGTCTTTCTACTTTGAAAAAGAAGGCTTCGAAGGCTTCGCACATTGGATGAAGAAACAATCGCAAGAGGAATTAGACCACGCTTACAAAATGGCAAGCTACCTGATAGAACGCGGCGGCAGCGCATTGGTAGACAAAATCGACGTTGTGCCCACAGGCTGGGGCAACCCGCTCGAAGTGTTCAAACATGTCTACGACCACGAATGCCATGTTTCTAAACTGATTAACGACCTGCTCACCTTGGCACAAGAAGAAAAAGACTTTGCCACACAGAGCTTCCTGTGGGACTTCGTAAAAGAACAAATTGAAGAAGAAGCCACCGCACAAGGCATCGTCAGCAAGTTGGAAAAAGCCGGAGACGCCGGACTCTTCTGCATCGACGCCGAATTGGGCAAAAGATAACTAAATCCCATCCGAAACTATCCCAAAGGGCATGCCTTTCAAGGCACGCCCTTTTTTTATTATAAAAAAGTTGTCCGAAAATTTGGTGGAATAAAAATAATTCATTATATTGGGCGCACTAACCTGAATGATATGAGACAGCTGAAAATAAACAAACAGATAACAGGACGCGGCTCTTACGCCATTGAAAAATATTTGCAAGAGATTGGGCGTTTCCATGTGCTGGAGCCGGAAGAAGAAGCGGAGCTTGCCAAACGGATCCGGAGCGGCGACGAAGAGGCAAAGGAGAAATTAGTCATGTGCAACCTCCGCTTTGTCGTCTCGGTGGCAAAGCAATACCAGAGTTCCGGGCTTCCGCTGGATGATTTAATCAACGAGGGGAATCTCGGGCTGATCAAGGCTGCCGAATGTTTTGACGAAACGAAAGGTTTCAAATTCATTTCATACGCCGTATGGTGGATACGGCAATCCATTTTGCAGGCGGTGTCCGACCATGCCCGGCTGATACGCCTGCCGATGAACCGCATTACGGCAATCAATAAACTCAACCGTTGTTATTCCCGTTTGGAGCAACAGTTCCAACGCCCGCCTACCGATGAGGAAATTGCCGACCAAATGAACGTCACGCTCAAAGAGGTGAAGGAGAATATGAAGATTGCCCCGAAACCCTTGTCGTGGGATGCGCCGATTGGCAACGACGAGGATTCGCTGTCGCTCAGCGATGTCTATATCGTGCCCGAGGATGCGGCAAACCCGGCAAACGCACTGGAGCGGGAATCCCTGCGCAAAGACCTCAAACGGGCATTTACCATATTAAGCGAGCAGGAAGCTCGGATTCTGACGATGTTTTACGGCTTGGAGGACAGCCAGCCCATGACGCTGGAGGAAATCAGCAGGGCGCTGGGCATGACCACCGAACGAATCCGGCAAGTCAAGGCAAAAGCCATCCAGAAATTGAAGGGCTTGAAGGACAGTTCGTGGTTGAAATCTTACCTGTCTTAGTTTTGCGGGCATCTACGGGGAAATTCCGTACAGACTGCATACAGACGCCGGTGAGGCTGCGCCCTTTTCGTGTATATTTTCCGGGTTTTTCCCGTATTTTCTCCGTTCCAGAACGGAGAAAACACAGAGGAAAGGCGGGTTATATCCCGGTCAAGGGCGCAGTCTCCCAGGCGTTTCCACGGCGTTTGCAGGGAGTTTCTCCTTGCAGTGGGGAGGCGTGCCAAAAATGTTTATCATACTCCTCCGTCTGCTTCGCAGCCACCTCCCCTATTTTAGTGGAGAAGCTTGAATTCCAGATATTTCAAACTCTCCCCCTAAAGTAGGGGGAGTACCCCGAAGGGGGGAGGGAGTATGAAAAAGACATTGGAGGACGGTGCCTGATGCGCTATTCGCGGCGTGTCCAGGTGATGCAGTTCAGCAAGCCGCCTTCCAGGGCGATGTCGTTGCAGTTGAAGGGGACGACGGTGCGGGCAGGGAAAAGCGCGCGGATGCGGGCAAGGGCTTCCGCGTCTTTGTTGCCGGGAACGCCGAACTCAGGCAGGACAATGAGGTTGCCCACTGCCAAATAGTTGACATAGACGCCGATGGCATGGTTGGGATGCTTCGGGTCTTTGTAGTCGTAGAAGAAAGGCACGTCCTCGTAGCGCATGGCATGTTGGAGGAGGGAGGCATCGATTCCCTGCGACCAGTATTTGTACTCCAGGGCGCGGTCGTTGCCGAGGAGGGTCGTGCGGTCGATGAAGCGCACCATGCCGTCGGCATGCCCGGTCATGTCGCTCTTTAGGGCGGGGATGAGGATGATTTCAGCTTCGAGCAGGCCGGACAGTTCCGCCAGGAGTTGCTGCCGGTCGCGGTCGGGGTTCTCCGTGAACACGCGGTCGGAAATAACGGCACGCCCGTCACAGAGGAGGACGTTGCCGCCGTCGAGGTTGATATCCGAAATGCGGTCGGGCGTGATGCTGTTGGCGCGGCAGGCTTCGGCAGGGTCGGTGCGGGAGGCTTCCCATTCCGGTTTGCCCCGGAGGTAGGAGGGGTCGTAACGGAATTGCACGAGCTTGCCGGAGGCGGTTTGCACGGGCATGTAGTCGCGGCACCATACGTCGCGCGTACCTTCGAGGAAGCAGCAGGGGATGCCGTGCTCCCCGAGGAGGGAAACGAGGCGGTTGCAGGTGTCGGGGAAACGCTCCCGGAGGAGGGCGGAGAGATAAACGACTTCGCAGCCGGAGGCTTCTACAGCAGGGGAAGTGCCCGCAGCTTGGGAAGCGTCCACAGGGGGAGTTGTCTTTTCCTCCATTTCAGCATCACCGTTAGTACTTTTTTCTACAGCAATAGCGGAAGAATTAGGCATTTGGACTATTTTATCATGCAATTCGAAATTTGGATTATGAGGTTCATCGAAGACACCTCCAACCATTTCTATATAATCGAACATGACCCAGAGAATACGCTTAAGTTGTTCAAGTGACAGGAAAATTTTTTTCTCGCGAAGACGCTCATCTATATAGTCAAGAAACATTTTGGGGGTAAATGTCCCGACAACGTTGTTCCAGCAATCACCAAAAGCATCATTAATCTCTTCCCATGTAGAATCTGGAAGAGGAAAATCAATGCGATTATAAACAGCCCGCTTGATTTTAGAAGGGTCTATCTTTCCTTTTGGCTCATCTTGCAAGTCTTTGGATTCGGGCAAAGCGTTGCCCAATGCAGTGTTGGTCATTCCCGGATGGCAAGCCTCCATCATGGAATCCATGAAGTTATTGGCGGAAAAGACAGCAGTTCTAAAAGCCCTGCAGACTATTTGTTCGCTTATAGTTGCCGGATTCACAATAAAGGTGGAGATGCATTGGATTTTCGCTTTTTCTAAATCAACCACGCAACGAGAATAGACTTGTTCCTTATTGAATTGATTAACTACTACAAACAATTGCTCAAGATGTTGCAATGGAGCATTGATATCTGACACTGTCACAGTAATATAATCAAAAGTATCATGATAAATCTGGATGATTATTTTATTGCCTACCCTGAAAAATTCTTTTCTTCTTTTAGCATCATACTTGTAGCCCATGCTGTCTAATCCAGCTTTTATAACATCAAATATTTTGTTCATAATATCCTATTTTTACATTTTCAACTTATTAAAATCATTCAAAACGATAAAGTGCATATCGTTCCTCAAGCACACCATAAATCGCGCTCATTCTATTCAGAACAACCATAAGCATATCATTAACCAATTTTTCCGTTACGTCTTTAACATTAATAACGCTTGCCGTTTTTGCCACAATACGCTTTTTATCCAAATCATCAAGAGCAAATACAACTAATTGATTGTATTCCATACCATTTAAGGCATTAAGCAATGCTAATACCCGTGTCGTATCGTCAGAAAGAATTATGTAATCGGAATAAGCCACAAGAACCAAATGCCTATCATCACAAATAATATCCACTACAATCTTCCCGCTTTCCGTTGAAAACAAAATTCCAATTACTCCCTGTTCATTCATTCTATAATTAATCCCGAGAGAGTCAAGATGTTTGGCAACTGTTGTACAAATTTCATTCATAACTATTATTTATTAAATTACAATACATTAAAATTCAAAAGGTTCAGTACGGATATTCCAACAAAGGCTATTGAGGGCACCGTCCTTGCAAACAAGGGATGCAATGGGAATTTGCTCAATGCGCCCGGAGTAGTCAGGGAAAAGGCGGCGGATTTGCTCAAGAGCCTGCTCGTCCTCCGGAATGCCGAGGGCAGGGAGGAGTATGACACGAGAGGTCTGGAGATAGTTGATATAGACCCAAGAGAGAGGATGGGGTTTGGGTACATCGTAGCGCAATTCGATGACTCGGAGGAAACGACTGCGAAGGCGATGAAGCATCTCGTCGGCAATAACGGGGTCAAAATCGTGGTAATTGGTAAAAAGGACACGATTAAGACGAATATGACGAACAAGATTGCCGGCATAGCCAAAACGCTCTGTATGGTCCCAAGGGAGATAAAACACCTCGGCTTGAAAAGCTTTTTCCAGCATAGCTGTGATTTGCTCCGGGGTGTAATTTGAATTTTGAGCGAAAACTTTTTCGGTAAGAATGACAGTTTCGCGACATTTAACAATATCATCACCGCAAAGGATAAGCGGGAGCAATTCTGTCTCAATGCCAAGCGCATGGCTGACAAGATCGTGATTAACGCAGCCACGAGAACGTTCGTTACTGAAGCCGCCATTGAAGCCATCCGGAAAAAAGGTGTAACCAACGAAAGAGGAGAGACGCGATTGAACGGGCATATATTCACGACACCAACAATCGGTAAAATGCCCAGGCAAAAGGTCGTGGCGAACCTTATGCCGGTCAAGAGCAGCAATGATTGCAGCATATTCTTCCGGGTAGTCTTTAGGCAAGCATGGGGACAAATAAACAGTGTCTGTATCACGGTCAGTGATAAGGATGAGTTCCCGGGATATCCGCAAGGTCTCTTGAGCCATTGAGATTGCTCGTTCCACTTCCTCTTCTGAGAGGGGATGCTTCTGCATCTCCTCCACTTCATGCAGTCCCTTATCGCTCGCCCGTTTTATATATTCACTTAGGCTTTCATTCATAACCATTATTTATATTGCAATCATCCCTTAAACTAAGATCGTCTCCATTCGCCCCTATCAAATATTGGTATGCCCAGATGTATTTGTTCAGCCTTAACAGGTCTTTTTCATGAAGCGACGGCAGACGGGATATATCCATATTATCCTCTAAGTCATGCAATTTCACAATTCTTCCAAGTTTATCGAGTTGGCACCGTTTGATAAATTCTTCGTAGCTCTCCTGTTCTTTTCTGGTAACGGACAAAATCGAATCGACAATGGTTTTGGGGAATCCCTCCGCCAGAAGGTATTCCGGCGTAACATCCGTATCTTCAATCACATCGTGCAATAGTGCCACAACCTTTTCTTCTGTTGTAAGACACCGACAAGCCACCCTTATGGGATGAAAAATGTAGGCGACTCCGGCTTTATCCGTTTGACTTGCATGCGCCTTTGTGGCTATTTGCAAAGCCCTTTCAAGCAAAACGTTATCTACAGTTTCCATGTCACTTACAATTTATTCATTTCCTATATCTCTCCTCTCTCGGATGATAACCTTGGGGATTGTTGTTCTTGATTTGATTCTCTAATTCCTCCCAAGTTAATTCCCGTCTCAATAATGATCGTGTCGGATTATTCTCTCTCAAATTCAATATATATTCCCTCCTTGACATTTGTTCGTTTTTCTCTTCTTCTACAAAATTATGTCGGAGCCAAGGCTTGGCACTATAATAAAGGGGGCGTCCTGCATTGTTTACGGACTTCCATTCGGGATGGCAATTATGCCGAGAACGGACATAATAACAATAAGGAGCCGCAAGAGCCTGTCCTTGTTTGGAAGTAGGGATTTCCCTCGGTGCGGTTTCTATACAACAAACGGTATCCGGTTGCAATTTAGGCACAAGGCGAGGTTGATAAAGGATGTCATTACCAGTCGCGTCCAAACAATCGAAAAGGTGATCAGCAAGCCGAACTGGACCTGCAATGACTTCCGGCTCGGAAGCCACCCGGACAACAGAGCGCAGGAGAATGCCGCCATAGTGATTTTTATCACTAGCAAACGAAATATCCACTCCAGAGGGATGAAAATACCACAAACCAGCAGGGCAATGACGAGGATAAGTGATATTATCCTGATGAGCAGGACTCCAAAAGTAAAATTCGATTTCAAGGAGGTCATAAACTATCCCCTCCTTTTCGATTTGGAAATTACGGAACAAGGATTCGGCAAGGAGGGAGAAACGATGCTGAATTACCTCTTGCTTAGCTTCTTCTGGGATGTCCAACAACTGTTTAAATTCTGCGATATTCATAAGTTGACAATTATAAAAGATTATTCTACTTTTGATTTCTACATTTGAGTTGATTTCTTTTTCTTAGCATTTTCTGCCATTACAGCATGCCTGCAATGGACGATTATCCCCAAGAGGGTGCCGATGATAAATTCGACAACCAGAAACTCAAATCTTTATTGTTTAAGTTACACCATAATATACCACTCTTTTGAAATGAGTTTACGAGAAATTTTCTCATTAATCACTATATATTGACAACCTTTTTCTTTGGCATAATGGTCTATAAAAGCTATGACATAATTTGAGAGTTACCTATCTAAAGTAGGATAAATCTCAAATACTCTATTTATTTTCAATTCGCTATACTTTGTCGATTGACCTTCTATTTTAATTTTAAAGGTATGTTTAAAAGAAAGAGGAAAATAAGGATTCATATTTTTCTTGATATCAGACAACATTTGATCTCTATCAAAATAAGCACTTATTTTAGGGAATGTGGCTATCAATATCTTACCTTTAAAATTCTCCATGGAAACAGACCCCAAACCATAAGAACAATATCCCGTCCCTCCAACCGTGCCTTCATACACATACATTCCCAATTGATTTTGGAATTTGTATTTAAATGTACATACCATTTTTACATCCGCAATTTCAATCTCTAACATATAGCTATTATCTGAAAATTTTCTAAGAGAAAAAGATTCGTAAAAAAGAGGATAATTCTTATTGTTATCATTCTCAACATAATAGCTATAGCCCACTTCATCTAACTGCTCTTGTCCGAAAGTAACTAAATTACTAACTAATAATACTGCTAACATTAAAACAAACTTTTTCATGGCTATTTTTCGTTTTTAGTAAATACTCCTTCTGCAAAGCCTTCACCTACGAGGGTTTTGGAGTCCACAATTTCGAGGAGAAGGTCAGACTTGTCCGTCTTGATGCGGATGTAATTTTCATCACGCTCATAGCTGGTGGGAAAGTCCATGCCTAAAATGGCATCTTTAATCACAACCGTAGTCTTCCCTTTAAAGGTAAGGGATTTATAGAAAGGGTTGTCGGAGGAAGTGCAAGTGCCAGAGAGAACACTTTCCTTTTTCTCTTGTACTGCCGGAGCAACAGCTGCCGGGGCAGTAACATTTTTCTCTGTTCCTTGTTGATTCTTAGGATTGCTTTTACAACCTTGTTGTAGAAGCCCTGCACAAAGGAAAAATAACACATACTTTTTCATTGTCAATATGGATATTAATGTTCGTTCTATGCTTATGTTTCCTTAGCCCCGGCAGGAAAGTTATTATAAAAAGAAAGCGTGAGGCTACTCAGTATTATCTGTTTTAGAGGTTCTGGCAAACCCAAGGATAAGATAATGCGACATTCCCCACGCTGGACCGATATATTGCGAATGCATATACGGCATGCGTGAACGTTTGTACGCCAATCCCTATCCTAATAGAATGTGCCAGATTCCTAAAACGGGATAAAGCTAAACGCTTTCCATTTTCCAACATGTCATCGGCAAAATACTTACCGATACGACAAAGGTATGAAAAATATCCATACGTTTTACAAACGTTCAGGGAATGTCGCCTAACAAATTTAGCTGATTCTTGGTTACGTCCATGTCTCTTGTAAAAAATATTTCTGCCGCAGTCAGTGTGGCAATTATAAATAATAAAGCATGAGGAACTTTTCGCTTTACTACTTTTGAGGGTCTGGACTCCCTTGCACTTGATAAAACGATACCCCACGCCAGACCACTATATATAATAAGGTATAAGTGGCAAACGTGAACGCTTATCGCTTTCCCAAGTGATTAGAATTGTCCAGATTCCAAAAGTAGGAATAGCAAAAACGCTTTTGTCAATATGTCTGCCGATGGGATTCTTTATTTCCATTGGCATAGGCAAAGATAGTCATTATTTTTAAACGATAGCCCATCCTATTCCAATATCTTGTTCCAAGAATTCAATCATTTGGAAAGGAATTAAATTTGGTTTTCATTTGCTGCGATATTATTTATCAGAATCAAAAGCATAGCAGTCATGAAAGATTAAATGAATTATCATTTATGTATTTTTAACACAAAAATCTTGCATGCGCACATACAACAGAATAATAAATGCGCTATATTTGCACAAAACGACAATTATTCTAATTATTTATACAATATATAATAATTGAAATAAATAAATTAATAATTAAATATTATGGCAAGAATAATAGATAAAATGGCGAGTAAGGCGAACGGGAAAATCGGAAAGAAATTCACCGTTTACCAGAGATTAGAACAGACGATTATCCGGACGCTGCCGGAGGACTTCCAGCCGACAAGCGAGGGAGCGTTGGCGCAGCAGAAGAGGCTGAGCGGATGCACCACATTCTACAAGGCGGTGCAAGCGGCGGGGCTGAGCGAGTATTGGAGGCTGGTGGAGAAGGCGGCAGGGCAAACCGGGTACAGCCGGTTTATGAGCGCGAACATGCGGGCGTTTTCGGCACAGGGATGGATTGAGGCGCCGGAGAAGATTCGCCTGACCGAGCGGGCGGGGCTGGAACTGCCGGAAGCCATCACCTGCCAGCAGGAGACAACGGCAGAGGGGGAAGTGCGCTGGGCGGTGAGCTGGGAAAACAAGACCGGCTATCCCCCACGCCACGCAAGCGACCGGGCGGTGGTCGCCCTCATGAGGGGAGGGAAATATTTCGACGTGAAGTTTGCCGAGACGGGCGACGCGCGGCGAGAGGACGGGAGGCTGGAATTTGTGAAACCGAAAAAATTGGATGACTATGTACATGGTTATTTGCTTTTTAAAAGTGCAAGCGGAAACCAAGTATCCGCAAGTTGTTACTTGGGCATTTTATTATGATTTGGGCAGATATGACTGTTGAGATTGTAATAAAAAGGGGGCGCGCGGGTAACACCCCTTGCGCCGAGGAAGTGCTCCCAACAGGGTGGGAGGCAATACGGGCTCCACCGGGTGGGGGAAAGGGTATTATTATCATACCCCTCCGACCTTCGGGCACCTCCCTTAGTTTAGGGAAGATAAAATATCATTAACTTTTAAAATGTGTCTTATGAAAAATAATTTTTCAAAAGCCCTTGCCCCTGAGGAAAAAGAGGACAAGGCAAAAACAAGGCAGGAGGCTCGCAAGCTATGCGCCGTTATCTTGGCGATCTTCAAAATGCCTTTCATGCATAGGCTGACCCAGTCGATGGCTGAGAACACCTATGTGCGCTCCCGGGGAAAGAATATTATCAAAACAAAAATCGCCGAGAACACCTCCAATACTCTTGAACAACAGAAAGTTCGGGCGAGGATGAAACTTGCCGAGTTTTTGTCCAGGGTATTCTACACCCCAGCCCAAGTGGCTTTCCCCCAGCGCCGCCGCGACCTGACGGCACTAAATGCTTGCGTCCAGGCAATCATGCGTGCCATCACGGTGAACGACGACCTGGAAGCCACGGTGGATTACACTACGATGCAAATCGCCAAAGGCAACCTGGCAATGCTGGATGACATCAGCATTACCCTGGATGCCGAGAGCCGGACATTCACGGTCAGTTACCCGGCAGGCGATTACGGCTATGGCAGCGAGCCTACGGACACTTTGCAAATCGTGTTGTTCGAACAGGAACTGATGCGGTGCAAGATGTTCGAAGCCGGCACACGCGGGGAAGATGGCAACGCCATCCTGAACATTCCCACGAAGTGGAACCCGGAAGAGGTGCTCGCATACGCATTCATGCTTTCAGCCAACAAGCGGAAAGCATCCAATTCAGAGTACATCGCTATCAGTTAACGGCGCACTGATACGGTCAGTTACCCGGCAGGCGATTACGGCTATGGCAGCGAACCTACGGACACTTTGCAAATCGTGTTGTTCGAACAGGAACTGATGCGGTGCAAGATGTTCGAAGCCGGCACACGCGGGGAAGATGGCAACGCCATCCTGAACATTCCCACGAAGTGGAACCCGGAAGAGGTGCTCGCATACGCATTCATGCTTTCAGCCAACAAGCGGAAAGCATCCAATTCAGAGTACATCGCTATCAGTTAACGGCGCACTGATAGGATGCAATTAAAAAACGCGTGCAGGATGGCTTTCTCCCTGCACGCGATTTTTTTCATGATGAAGGACAAATGAGCCTGCCGGCTCCTCCGCCCTTCGGGCACCTCCCCTATGCGGGGAGGAATTGGAAACGAGATGATTATTCTGCTTTCGGAGCTTCTTCGGCTGCCTCTGCCTTCGAAGCCTCTTCTGCCGGAGCTGCAGCCTCTGCGGTTGCAGCAGCTTTCTTTGCACCGGAAGAGCGACGACGGCGGGTTGCCGTTTTCTTCACCTCTTGTTTTACTTCGGTGTAAGTGGTATTGTAATCCACCAGTTCGATGATGCAGGTTTCTGCATTATCACCGATACGGTTACCAGTACGCAGGATGCGCGTGTAACCACCGGGACGGTTTACAATCTTCGGAGCTATTTCCTTGAACAACTCGGTTACCGCTTCTTTTTGTTTCAGGTAGCTGAATACGACACGACGTGAATTGAGGTTGTCGTTTTTGCTTTTCGTAATCAGAGGCTCTACATACATTTTGAGCGCTTTAGCCTTGGGCACCGTCGTGCTGATCCGTTTGTGGAGGATCAAAGAAGCAGCCATGTTGGACAACAGCGCTTTTCTGTGTGCGCTCGTCCGACTTAAATGATTAAATTTCTTCTTATGGTTCATGATGTTATTCCTTATCTAATTTATACTTTGAAACATCCATACCGAATTCG